>SBAV01000410.1 GCA_005239965.1 Methylobacter tundripaludum | reverse complement strand
GAAAGCTCCCTCTCCTGCTGGAGAGGGCTGGGGTGAGGAGAATAAAACCAACAGCTTAAATTTCCCCTCATCCCAACCTTCTCCCTCTGGAGAAGGGGGGCATGTTCTTAACTTAATGGCAGTGAGGTGTTAGTTACGCTAAATGAAGCTGAATGTTTCGTCCAATAACCCATACGGATATTCTCGCCGTGCGTTCATTGCGCGCGGCATGAAGTAAGGCCATCATAACGTAGTGAGCACTCGGTATAGGGGTACAAACAATGATTAGCTACGAAAAAGACTTTTACAGTTGGACGTATGAACAAGCCGAATTATTAAGGAAGGGTCGATTTAACGAATTGGACATCGCCAATTTAATTGAGGAAATAGAAACAATGGGGCGAAGTGAAAAACGTGAACTTGAAAGCCGATTGACTATTTTGCTGTTGCATCTTTTAAAATGGAAATATCAAGAAGTAAGACGCGGAAGAAGTTGGCAATTGTCTATTGACGAACAGCGCATTCAATTTAGCAAGGCGCTGAAAGATAATCCTGGTTTAAAATCCGCATTAGATGAAATATTAAAAGACGCTTACAAACTCGCTGTTATTAAAGCCGCCCAAGAAACAAAAATCAGCAAAAATATTTTTCCTGAAAATTGCCCTTGGGAATTAGCGCAGCTTATAGATGAAGCTTTTTATCCTGATTAAACTTTAAGTATGCTGGTTTATTATTGCAACTCTCCCTATAAACTTTAACTGGGTGAGGAATAAACAGCTACATCCCACAAATAGGATTGAATTATGCCTAAAATCATCCACATAGAGCAATTGGATTTAAACCAAACCTACAGTTATGCCGATTATTTAACGTGGCAATTCAACGAAACCGTTGAACTCATCAAAGGCAAAATCATGCTGATGTCGCCGGCCCCGAATGTGAAGCATCAATCTATTTCTGGAAATTTACACGGTATTTGCTATCCCTTCTTTCGCCATAAAAAATGTCGCCTTTTTACTGCGCCGTTTGATGTGCGCTTATATGACCGCAAAAAATCAATTTTAGCGAACCAGGATATTCATACAGTGGTACAACCTGACTTATGTGTGATTTGCAATCCTGAAATTTTAGATCAACAGGGCTGTAATGGCGCACCCGACTGGATTATTGAAATCCTGTCCAAAGGCAACTCCAAGCGGGAAATGAACATTAAATATGACCTGTACCAAGAAAGCGGTGTTACCGAATATTGGCTGGTTTACCCGGAGCAACAAGCCATTCACCAGTTTGTTTTGGATGAAAATGGCCGTTACCAGTTAAAACACATGGTTGCCGATGGCTTTGCCACGCCGACTTTATTTCCTGATTTGGCCATTGATTTAGCCGAAGTCTTTGAAACATGGGAAGAGGAATAGGAGAAAGCCCCCATGAACTCAATTATTGCAAACAATAACCCAAAAAATAACGCAAAGGCTTCACAACCAAAATCTATATCTGACGGCAGTTGCATGACCGAAGCAGACTATCTGGCCAGTGAACCGGACTCCGAAATACGGCGTGAATACATTAATGGCCGAATTTGTGCGATGGCAGGAGGAAGTGCCAATCATAATATTTTGTCAGGTAATATTTTTGGTGAATTCCGAAACCATCTGAAAGGTACGCCCTGCGTTACTTTTATGTCCGACATCAAAGTGCCTTTAAAAGTGGCTGTGGGAACGAACTATGTTTATCCTGATGTGCTGGTTGATTGCTCCAAAATAGAAGGCAAAAATTATTTTTCAAGCACCCCGCTTATTATTGTTGAGGTATTATCAAAATCGACCCGAAAACGCGATTTGACTACAAAGCTACTATGCTACATCAATCTGCCCTCTTTGCTGGAATATGTCGTAATAGAGCAAGACTTCGTCCAGATACAGGTATTTCGTAAAAGCAGCGACTGGAAAGATAGCTTTTATTTTCTGGGTGATACCATCACATTTGAGTCGATTGATTTAACGCTCACAGTCGCAGAAATTTATGACCGTGTTGAAAATGAGGATATGAATGAATTCAGGCAGGGTATTGTTGTTCCTGAAGGCCCCGATGTTTTTGAAAGCCCCGATTCTAACTAAAAGGTAATGAATCAACTCTGAGACAGCAGGTATGGTACTTGATTCAGTGGCGTGCCACCCCTAATAAATCAGCACCACATCATGTCGGCCTTCATTGTTACCGTACTTAAAATTATAGGCTCGATTGTATCGGGCGGCCTGCTTTTTCAAGCCTTTGTGGCCAGCAATCATGCAAAGCCCATAACAAAAATTGCCGGTATCCTCGTCAGTTTGGTTACACTGTTAATGTTTTTTAGCGACATTAAAGATATTCTTCCCGATGATGAAGCCGATAAAACCGAACAAATTTATTGGGAAAGTGTTGAAAAACATCCCAGTGCCCAAACATATCGCAATTATTTAAGGGAATACCCGGACGGGAAGTTTGTGGCAATTGCACGCACCCAGATAGCCAATTACGCTAATGCAATCCCAGCAACCGATGAACAACACTCTGCTCCCTCACCTCAACACGCCAAAATATCCGATGATAAAACCCATACTGAAAGTATGTATTGGGAGATTGTTGAAAAATATCCGAGTGCAAAAGCATATCATGCTTATTTGGACAAATACCCTGACGGCCATTTTGTAGCCCTCGCTCAGGCCCAGTTAGCTATCTACATGCGCCCGCCCGTGGCCGCCAAGAAACAACCCGTTGCCAGCGTGGCAACGCAGGCATCAACATCCCCCGATAAATGGCAAATGATAGGCCAATATCAAGTTAAAGGCAGTTTGGTTAAAGATACCAGAACGATAGAGTCGCTATTTTTGCGAAAGCTTGTTTTGGGCATCCGAGCCCAAGCAAGCGGCAAAAATTACGCGACTACCAATGCCTTCGGCGGCCCCG
>SBAV01000274.1 GCA_005239965.1 Methylobacter tundripaludum | reverse complement strand
GTTCATGACAGCAAGCTGGGTTCGGGTGAAGCTATTTCATTGGGCGGTAAAGTCACTAACTTCATTGTCAAAAGCAACATTGTCGAACGCGTCGATAATATCGGGATTGATGCTGTTGGTGGCTACGAATGGTTCAACGGTGTAGCGGCCAATGGCACAATCAGCTTTAATACGATAAGAGGCGTTAATACGGCAACAAATCCAGCTTACGCTGGCGATAAGTCGGCAGCTGGCATCTACGTTGATGGCGGTCAAAACATTACTGTTTCGGATAACACCATCGAAACCAGTAATTTTGGTATCTCTATTTCGTCTGAAAATACCGGCACTAACGCCCGATTTAATAAAATTCTTAAGAACAAGATCATCTCGCCCACCGAGTTTGCTTTCAATGTGGGTGGCGATACTGGCACTGTAGGTACTGGTTTCGCGTTCGATAATGTTTTTACCAGCAATATCATCACGGGTTCACCTAGCCAGACGATGATACTCTTTGGTCGTACAAAACCTTATCTAGCTGGCAGCAAAGCCAACGACTGGACCAGCAACACATTTACTTGGAAGAAAAAACCTGCAAACAGTGGTTGGTGGACAAATCCCGCAGACAATTCTGACATCCATATTGGTGATATACAAACCGACAAAACCAATAAGTTTTATGTGACAAAATAGATATGGCTACCCACTAAACTGGGACAGATGTAGATAATCCGTTCGTGGTGAGCTTGTCGAACCATGAGTGGCACACCGTCCATTCTTCGACAAGTTTGGGTAGCCGGTTAATGCAAAACGGATGGCTTGCGTGAATGCGGTAACACGTTTACTTTATGGCCATACGTTTTGCATAAACAGGATTGATACATGCCCAAAATTACCCAGTTATCGCAATTAGATTTAAACGAAACCTACAGTTACGCCGATTATTTAACCTGGCAGTTCAACGAAACGGTTGAGTTGATCAAAGGCAAAATCATGTTGATGTCGCCTGCGCCAAATGTCAATCATCAGCGTATTTCAGTAAACTTAAGCAGCGTTATACATCACTTTTTTAGACATAAAAAATGTGAAGTTTTTGTCGCCCCGTTTGATGTGCGTTTGTATGACCGCAAAAAATCCCTTCTAGCCAATACAGATATACACACGGTGGTGCAGCCCGATTTATGTGTGATTTGTAATCCTGATGTACTGGATAAGCAAGGCTGCAACGGTGCGCCGGATTGGATTATTGAAATTCTGTCCAAAGGCAATTCCAAGCGGGAAATGCAAATTAAATATCAACTTTACCAAGAAAGTGGTGTGCAGGAATATTGGCTGGTGTATCCAGAACAGCAGGCCGTCCATCAGTTTGTGCTGGATGACAAGGGTTGCTATCAACTTAAGTGCATGGCGGCGGAGGATGATATTGTCACGCCGTATTTGTTTCCTGAGCTGGCTATTGACTTGGCCGAAGTCTTTGAAAACTGGGCGGAGGAATAAATAGCCACTCCCAGCGTCACTGCCATTAATTTAAGCAAGAAAGCTCCCTCTCCTGCTGGAGAGGGTTGGGGTGAGGAGAATAAAATCAACAAGTTAAATTCCCCTCATCCCAGCCTTCTCCCTCAGGGAGAAGGAGCAATACCTGTCCCGTCTTAAGTGTGTAGCCTTTAACTTAACCAAAACCCTGCACGAGGAATCCAAATGAAAAAACCTGTATTTAACGCCTTAATGGCTGCCATGACACTTTCCTACGGTATGTTGGCTGATGCCGATGGCTTGATTGTACCGCTTTATATTGATCCGAATGATGAGGCATCCGTAGGCGAGTATACCGATACAGAAACCGGTGATCTTAACGAAGGCACTTTGTACTCCGGTGTGGAGATTTGGGATATTGCCGCCGATGAAGCCAAAACACTCAAAAATGGCTCTGTCCGCAAGTACAAGGATTATTGGGTGATTGCCAACGGGCCGAACAGTGGCCCTTATCCTTTGCCGCTCAACAAGGTTGTCAAAACCGCCTTTGATAAGGTCCGTAAAAACAACGGCAAGATATTCGGGTATGTCCATACGGCAGATGCGAAAAACCCCAATAAGTTTATTAAGTTGTCGTTTGTTCAGCAAGATGTGGCTAAGTGGGTAAAATCTTATCCGTTACTCGATGGTATTTTTATCGATGAATTTTGGCCTGTCCATGAAGTTGACGGCTCCAATCCAACCTATCGCCCGACCAATGTAAAACCCATGCTGAATGGCCAAATTAATCCAGTGGGCGGTTACTACGACCAGCTGACCAAATGGATTAAGAAAACCTATCCAAAACTGAAAATCATCACCAATCCCGGTGGACGCGTAGAAAGCAACCAATATTTATGGAACAACCTGGGTTCGGTCGTGTGTTCGTTTGAAAATACCTTAAGTTATGCGCTGGACACTGACGAAGCAGGCTTTTCTAATATGCTACGCGAAACCAAATTCACTAAAGTGCCACAATGTGCGCTGATCCATTCCAATACAACCTCGCTTGAGGATGCTATCGACCAGGCTGTTAACACCGGCTATAAATATTTCTACACGGTTGAAGCGAGTGCGGATGATAATACCTGGGGAATTATGCCTTCCTATTTTTCCGATGAAGTGTCGTATATTGCAACCGGTGCATCAACGCCTGAATTGCCTTAACGGGTAATACATTAACGGCTAGTTGGATTGAGTTAGCCGGTTTTTGGTAAGATACTGCCACAAGTTAACACGCTATTTTCAAGGTGAATCATGTCTACCGTATTTAAACAAACGCATTACAGTGCAGAAGAATATTTAACCCTGGAACGCAATGCCCTCTATAAAAGTGAATTCCACAACGGTGAGATTTTTGCAATGACGGGCGCAAGTCGTAAGCATAATTTGATTGCTTTCAATATTGCGCGAGAACTCGGCGTACAACTTAAAAACCGCCCCTGCGAAGCTTACATAGCGGATATGCGTGTTAAGGCTGCCAAAGCACGCAGCTATCATTACCCTGATATTGCCGTTGTGTGTGGTAAGCCAGAATTTGAAGATGCCCACGTAGATACTTTGCTTAATCCTACGCTATTGATTGAAGTGCTGTCGCCTTCTACCGAAGCGTATGACCGCGGTGCCAAATTTGCCCATTACCGTAAAATTGCCAGTCTTTGCGAATACCTGCTGGTAACGCAAGACCAACCCAGCATTGAGCGTTACGTGCGGCAAGGGGATGTCTGGATATTGTCGGAAACCGTGGATATTGAAGCTACTGTAGCGTTGGAAAACATAGGCTGTAGCCTTAGTCTGCGCGAAGTTTATGATAAAGTTCTGGATGATGTGGGTGAAGTTTTTGAGACTGAATGAGGTACAAGGTTAAACCGTTTCTTTCCCAATAACTTTGACCTGCAACTTTAAACCCAAGGCATGTATCACTTTCAAAATAGTGCCAAAACTGGGGTTGCCTTCACCTGATAAAGCCTTATACAAGCTTTCCCGCCCAAGACCTGTATCTTGTGCGAGCTGTGTGATGCTACGGGCTTTGGCAATATCCCCCAGCACTTTAGCAATAAACGCTGGATCATCACCGGCTTCATCAAAACAGGCATCCAGATACAATGCCATATTTTCTTCTGTTTTTAAGTGGTCTTGAATATCCCACTGCTTTAATACGATTGCCATTTATCCCCTTTGATTTTCTGAGCAATGAAAATGAACAATGCGGCCTTCTAATATTTAAGCAACCCTATCCCCTGGCGCTTCCCCTGCAAAAAAAGCATTAATATTCTGCAAAACCCGCTCACCCATTGCAACCCGCGTTTCTTCTGTTGCACTACCTAAATGCGGTAATAATGCCACATTGTCGAGTTCCAAAAAGCCGGGGTCGATATTCGGTTCATTTTCGAATACATCCAGCCCCGCACCGGCAATCCAGAGTTCTTTAAGCGCTTTGATGAGCGCCTTGCTATCGACCACATCACCCCGCGCAGTATTGATAAGATGGGCTGATGGACGCATCTGTTTAAGGCGTTGTTCGTTAATCAGATGGTGTGTTGCCGGAGTGCCAGGGCAATGCAATGACACAAAATCCGAGGCGCTCAATAATGCTTCAAGGGTATCGCAACGGGTGGCGTGCAGATCGTCAATGATGTGCTGTGCCGGTGCGGAAGGCGCATAGAACAGAATGTTCATGTTGAAACCATGATGCGCTTTTTTGGCCATCGCCTGGGCAATGCGACCGAAACCAACCAGGCCCAGGGTTTTGCCGGTGACTTTCTGGCCGGTTAGCTGCGTCGGGCACCAGCCGTGCCATTGCTGGTTTTGTATCATGCGACTGCCTTCGGCGGCGCGTCGTGCGGACATCAATAGTAACAACATGGCAATATCTGCCGTGCAGTCGGTCAGCACATGCGGGGTGTTGGTAACGATTAAACCTTCTGTCTTGGCGGCGGCCACATCAATATTGTTATAACCCACCCCAAAATTGCCGATGATTTTGGCGCGTTTATCGGGGACGTTGAGGATGTCAGCGGTGATTTTATCGGTCACCGTCGGCAGTAAGGCATCGGCGGTTTGCAAGGCGTGTTTGAGTTCGGCTTTCGTCATTGGAATGTCGGTTTCGTTCAGCTGAACATCGTAAAGTGCTTGCAGTTGGCGCTCGACGCTACCAGGCCACTTGCGGGTGACAACGATTTTGGGTTTGCTCATGAGTTACTCCTGCATGGGCGTATCGATGATGGTTGTAGAGACGCAACCTTTGCGTCTCTACGCTTTTAGATCGGATTATTTCGCCGTAGAACGGTAATATTCAATCGCCGCCGCGACACCACTGCCTGGTGTGATGTCAAAGCCATTGTCGAGCAATGCCATTTCTACGCCAGCAATAGCGCCCAGCATAGAGACATCATTCATATCGCCCACATGGCCAATACGGAACGCTTTGCCCAATAGTTCAGACAAGCCGCCGCCCAACGACATGTTGTATTTGCTAAATGCGGTCGCGATGACGGTGCGTGCGTCTTTGTCTTCAGGCACCATAACGGCAGTGACGGTGTTGGATTCAAAGCCAGGCTGGGCGCAGGTTTTTAAGCCCCAGGCGGCTACCGCTTTACGAGTGCCTTCCGCCAAACGGTAATGCCGTGCGTAGACATTTTCCATGCCTTCTTCCAGCAATAAATCCAGCGCCTTACGTAGGCCGTACAGAATGGGCAGGGCCGGTGTGTAAGGGGTATAGCCGTCCTTGTTGGTGTTCATTTGATCTTTTAGATCCAGGAAACAACGCGGATAGGTACTAGTTTCAACCAGTTTCAGGGCTTTTTGACTGAAAGCCAAAAACGCGCCGCCTGCTGGCATCATAAAACCTTTTTGCGAGCCGCTGATCGCGCCATCAATACCCCATTCATCCATACGAAAATCAATGCTGGCGATGGAGCTGACCCCATCAACAAACAGCAAGGCAGGATGGTTGGCTGCATTCATGGCTTTACGGACGCCCGCTATGTCGCTGGTGACACCGGTAGCGGTTTCGTTATGGGTGGCAAGCACGGCTTTGATTTCGTGTTGGCTGTCTTCTTTTAGATGTGCTTCCAGCTTATCTAAGGGAATGCCTTTGCCCCAGACTTCCTGGTGGATTTCAACGTCGAACCCTAAGCGTTTTGCCATTTCTGCCCACAAATGGCTGAATTGGCCAAAACGGTAGATCAGAACCTTGTCGCCTGGATTTAAGGTATTGGTTAAGGCAACTTCCCAGCCCGCAGTTCCTGTAGCAGGAAAAATAAAACATTGCCCGGTTTCGGTTCTGAAGATTTTTTTCAAATCTTGTAACAGTGGCGTTAGTAACTTGGGGAACACCGGCGAACGGTGGTCTTCCATGGTAACGTGCATAGCGTTTAGGACTTCATTAGGAACATTGGTAGGACCTGGGATATATAGGTGGTTACGACCAGCCATGAATTGCCTCTTTAGGGTAGTTTCGAAAAATACAAAGTGGGTGAAAAACGGGATTGAATGTTAAAACAACGTCAAAAATGAGCCAATAATGACATATCTGCCAGTAATCAGCAATCATTCTAAACGAGCGCAGCTACGGCTTTCCGCTTAAGGGGGGACAATACGCAAGAATTAACTGTTCGGCCTAAGCTCGCCGGAGCCTACTTTGTGACCTGCGTATATACTGCAACTAAATCCCTGATGACTTGTTGGGAAGCTTGTGCGTAATGGCCTTCTTTAAGTTCCAGAATAGCGTCTTCTTTATTTTCTGTCTGCGTTAAATGTAACACGCGGCCTGCACAAATATGGAAATGGGCATGATTTTTTTTGAGCCGCGCGAATTGCTCCAGAGAGGAAAATTGTTCTGCGCCGGTGCTATGAATCCACTTACCCAGCAGGCATTGGTCATCACGGCTGATAACTTCCACCTGGAGCGTTTCTGATGAGCTGCCATCTACGACAGACATGAGCCGCTTTTTCCAGTTTTGATGGGCTTCAATAGCGGATTTGAAATTCAAGCCAACCGTTTCTTCTTGTGCCACCGCAGTAATGTTAGTGGTGGCTGTAGCGGCGGCGGGCAAGCTGGGTTTGAGTTTTTTTCTAGCCAAAAATCGTTTAAACCAATTCATAAGACCCATGTTTTTCTCCAGAATAAGGCACTTAAGTAGTCGTTCAGAAGTCTTTTAACATTTTTATTCACCACGAAGAGCACGAAGGACACGAAGTTAACTGTTTTTCTTCGTGGTTTTCGTGTCCTTCGTGGTAAATAATGGGGACCGATAATTTTTTCATTTTGTTACAAAACTTTTGGTTACTTACTTATTCGCAACGATAGTACTTTTTTCAGGTTAGGTTTAAGAGATTCCACGGCAAGTATAGCGGCTATGAACCATTTTCAACATTTGTAATTCGCCGGCTTCCGGTTTATGCCATCCCTCAATTTGAATGTCCGTTAAGATTTGCTGGCCTTGACTGTCATCAGCCATGGTTGTTAATACCTTGACCAGTTCGTCAGTATTGTCTTGCAACTGAGGGGAAACGCAAAACAAGTGCGAGGCGAAGTCGGTTTCGCTTTCATCCAGTTTCTGCACATTGCTGCGGCTAAACGACGACAGCCCCATAAAGGTTTTTTTCAGCATGAAGGTTAAGTCGCATTTACCCCGGATAAGTGATTGCAGGGCCTTGATTTCGTTACCGGCGATATCGAAAATAAATTTTGAAGAATTGACGCCATTCTCATCACACAAGAATCGCCCCAGCAGATAGACAAAGCTGCCTTCAGAAGCCACGCTAACGGTCAGGCCTTCAAGGTCTTGCAAACTGCGCTTGTCATCTACCCGAGTTAGGATAACCACTTCATCCGCTTCAGAAATTGGCTTGAGGATAGGAATAAAGCCATGATTTTTTATCATTTCACAGGCTTCAAAGGGTTTGGCAAACAACAAGTCGGTCATATTGCCATCGGGGGCATTGGCAGATTGTTCAAAATGAATGGCTTTGTTTAATTTTCGTTGCAGGTAGGTGTTTAACAAATACCAGCCGGTCAGTTGCTGGCCGGATTGCAGTGTGGCAACAAAATTTAATTTATCATGCGGGATGTGGGAAGGGGCAGGTTTGTGTTCTGCGTGGCGCGGGGGTTCTGGATTGGCCACAGGCGCATCAGGAATGATGAGGGACTCTTTGCCAGCCGAACTGATAAAGCGGCCTAGCCCTGTGATTTTAAACAGCATATTGACCATGCGATTCAAACGATGCACTTCAACGCGGATTTTTTTATGTTCCCATTCTTCGAAGAGCTTCAACAGCAACGACAAGCCCATCGAATTGACGCGCTCAACCTGGCTGAAATCCAGCAATACATGTGCGCCAGGCTGCACTGAAGCCAATGATTGTAAGGCGATAGCGGCGTGCGCATCGATCGAGCCAATGAACATGTACCGGTAGATTTCGCCTTGTTTGGGGATTTCTTGAATACTGAAGCTATTTGACATCAACATGGTTTAATCTCCTTTTATGCGGCTTCATGTTCGCTGTGGTAGAGGAACTGAACGCCCGAATCGACGTTCATATCAACAGGGCGGTGTAAATCCCACAAGGTGGTAACCTGGGTACGTTTTTGTGGATGGACACGGATTTGCAAATAATCTGCCAAGCGCCACATCATGTATAGGCCAACGCCGCCAACGCCCGCTTCAACGCCTTCTTCCATCGAGCGGGCAATATTTTTCAAAAATATCCCCGGCGTTAATGTGCCCCAGTTGTCGGTAATCATCAAACCCAGAAAGTCTTGGGTCAGCGCAATGTCAATACGCACCTCTTCATGCTCGGACAGTTCCCTGGATTCACCCTTGGTGTAATACGCCACGCCTTTACCGTCACGCGGTGCGGCATACAGGCTGTTTTCGGTCATTTCGTCCAGGATGACCATCAAGGCCTCCAACTGGTCTCGATCGATACGCCCCTGGTCCATCAACCACGATTGGATTTCTTCCATGATGAACAGCTTGTCTTCCGTATGGGTTAATTGGAATTGCCGGTGTTCGGCGGTGCCGGGAATGAGGGTAAACAAGTCATCATCCGGTGATTCATGGTGTTGGTTGAGCAGATGTTCCCAGCCGAGTTTTTTGCAGACATCGTCATAGCGCGGCAGAATGCGGCAAATGCCATCCTGGCTGAAGCGCGTCAATAGGTCGGCATAACCCTGGTCGGCCAGAAAGACCACGTACTCTTTTGATACGCGCGGAATAGGGTGTTCGCCCTGACGGTAGAAATTTTCCGAAATACGGATAATATCGCTGACTTCGTTACTGGTCGGGCTGGCCTGTATCACCCGGTCGCTGTGGACAACCACGGTAATGGTGACGTCATCGGTATACACCGTGCCACGGCAATGTAGCCTGAGCGCATCCATCAGTCTGTTACGCAAGGTTTCAGGATCAGCGCTGGTACTGGCGTTCAGCACAGCTTCCAGGCGATCATAGCCAAACGCTTCACCCGTGGGGGATTCTTGTTCAATCAAGCCGTCGGTGTATAAGAACAGCTTGTCACCGACATTCAGTGTCAATTCCATTGCATGTTCCCGGTAATCGGTATCAATGCTCTTGCCTAAGGGAAGGCCCGATGCTTCCAACATGACCCATTCCTGGGTTTGATAACGCAGTACGTAGGGCAAGACATGGCCGGCGTTGGCGAAAACCAGTTTACCCGTCCTGGCATCCAGGCTCAAACAGGCCATTGTCATCAACAAGGATTGCTGTGCGGTGGCGCGGATGGTTTTGTTTAAGGAGCCGAGAATTTCAGCAGGACTGGTGATTTCATTCACAATCAAAGGGTATACGCCCGCTTTGGCCGCGCTCACCAGCGTACCAGCGGCAACGCCGTGTCCGCTGACATCACCGATCAACAAAATATTATGGAAGCCGCCGATGTTGTAATAATCGTAGTAATCGCCGCCCACCTCACTGGAGGTCAACAGATTGGCTTGCCCCTGCATACCCGGTAAATTAATGTTCGGACTCGGCAAAATAGAGCGTTGCAGGGCGGCGGCAAGGTTGATTTCACTTTGCAGGCGCAGGCCCAACTCAGCCAGTTCGGCGTTGGCTTGTTGCGCTTTTCGCTCCGCATCTTTACGCGCAGTGATGTCAAGGCCGGTGGCTAAAAACATGATTGGCAGTTTTGATACCGAGCTTTTCAGCACCGTTGAGTTCCATACCACATCGATCAGTTCGCCGGTACTGATACGCATCTTGGTCTCGATTTCTTCACCAAATTTCACCACGCCTGACATCATGTTGTTAAACAGTGTCCGTAACGCATGTTGGTCATCTTCAGGAATGCAGCGGTTAAAAAAATTGCTGCCTTTAATATCTTCTTCATGCCAGCCGGTGTCTTCCTGGGCATGTTGGTTGAACAGCACCACTTCGCCATCAGCATTAAGCCCGACAATCAGTGAATGCGTGGTGTTGATGACATTGTCCGCTTCCTGTTTCATGATTAAGGCTTTTTCTTGCAAGCTTGAAACCAAGGGATGCAAGAGCAAAAAGCCCACCATGATTAATGACGCTAACGAGATAACAAACGTGATATGTTGCTTATTGATAGTCCCAGTGAGCATAAATTCACTGTGGCGCTGCTGTATCAAAGAGGCGCGGTTTATTTCGTCGAGTAACAGCGGGGTGAATGCAAAAAATAAGCGGTTAAGGTCGGTATTGGCCAGGTTGATTTCACCGGCAGGAATGCGTTGCAGTTTACGTGCGAGTGACAGGTAATCTCTCATCAATGAATCCAATGGGTTTGCACCATCAAAATACAACAGCCTTAATTCTGGCAATAATTGCCCTGGGACATGGATGAGTCGTTGGCTGTCCCTGATAAACCGCACGCCGTCGCGTAAAACGGCATGAGATTCATCCAACTGAATAATATTGGATACGATTTTGGAGTCTATCTTCCGTATTTCGTTGGGATCGGTCAGATAGGTTTTATGGGTTAAGGAAAGATTGATTTCTTCGATAAGTTGGCCTTGTTCGGAACTTATCTTAACCAGTAGCGCATTACCTTCTTGTTCTCGAATATCGGTAATCAGTACTAAATAAGTTGCGATGGATACGAGTGCCAGCAGTACCAGTACCACAGCGTACTGATCTAGCAGGTAGTTTACGATGCGCTGGAAAATTTTTTGCATTGCTCCTCCTCTTTAATGTAGATGCTATTAACAATCAATAACATGCTGTTAAGGGTAGAAAAATGGCGGCTCGATGGCAACAGTAAACAGGACGCCAGAATTTTTTTAGTATTTTATTTCTACCCAGAATTTATTTTTTTAGCAACCTAATAAGTAAGCAATTTATACGCCAAGATAAAATAGGCTTATTTACAGTGCGCTGTATCATTTTGGTATGGGGATATCATAATAAATTGTAAATTTATATGACACAAGTAAAGTAGATTGAGTATCAAATAATATTTAATACACATCTTCAGGATATAGGATTGAAGCCTTGTAGGACATGGCTTACAGTCTATTTTGAAGTGAAAAGTTTTTTGACAGCTAAGTTGGGGCGTTATTTACCGACTGCCGCCCTTGCTAATCATCAAGTTTAACAAGGGCAGTTTTTTCAGGATCGCTATTCTTCCCTACCTCGGCGACCGCTACGTTGTCTTTGGTTGTCAGGTTGTGCTGATGGTTCGGGTGCGGCGGTTTGCCTTCGGCGTTCTTGGGGTTCTTGCTGCCATTGCTGGCGGAATTCGTCTTGCGCTTGCCTTTGGCGTTCCCTGACCGCTTGTGCGGCCTCCTGTCCCTGTCTTTGACGTTCTTGGGCTTGTTGCCGTTGTTGCTGGCGGGATTCGTCTTGCGCTTGTCTTTGGCGTTCCCTAGCCTCTTGCGCGGCTTCCTGTTCCTGTCTTTGACGTTCTTGGGCTTGTTGCTGTTGTTGCTGGCGGGATTCTTCCTGCTCTTGTCTTTGACGTTCGTGGATCGCGTGCTGTTGCTGACGCACTTCGTCCTGCTCCTGTCTTTGGCGTATTCGGATTTCTTGCTGTTGCCTTTGACGGTTATCCTCTTCTTGGCGTAATCGCACACGATTGTCTGGGCGATCCATCCAGTTATTATTGCCGGAATGATTGCCTGGCCGAGATTGCGGGCGAGGCGGGTTCGGGTTTATGTTGAACGAATTGGTATTACGACGAGGGCGTGGTTGGTAAGCATTGTCGTAATTGTTATAGCCGTCGTGGTCATTTTGCCAGCCACGATTGTGATGGCCATGACCATCATTATAGCCACGTTGATTGTTATAACCTCGGTAATTACCGTAGCCACGTTGATTGCCATAACCGCCATAATTACCGTAGCCACGTTGATTGCCATAATCACCGTAATTGCCGTAGCCTCCGTAACTGCCTTGGTTACCATAACCGTTGTAGTAATCATCCTGTTGGCGATAATGCATACAAGCCGATAAAGGAGTCAATACGGCTATGACAAGAATTATTTTTATTATTTTGTTCATGTGCTGCACCTTGCAAATATAAATTGCTGTTTAATATACGGAGCAATTCTGAATACAGGATGAATTGAAACTAAAAAAGTAGCGAATAGGTTAAAAAGTACACGCTGAACAGTGTATTGCGTGATTTTAGTTCCGGTGGGTTATTGCCACAATATTTTTCTCGGCCAGTTCTTTCAATACATGTAAACCTGCATTGATAATCTGTTCGGGATTAGCGTGCTGGGTTTCTTGTGTAATCTGTATCAGGCAATTTTCCACCGTTGAACTTTCATGTTGCTGAATGATTTCCAATAAGCGGTAAGTAACCGGGGTTGTTTCCATAAAATGCACATTATCGTCCTTGTCGCGGTAAACAATGAAAAATGTTGGCTGTTCGGGTGCGGTTAAAGGCAAATACTGCGGTGAAATTTTGTGTACAGGATAGCGATATACCAATGGCCAAGCCACTGGTGATACTTGTATGGTTTTGTGCAGGATATTAACTAGGTCAGCATCATTTTCCAGAATGTCATCTTTGGCTATCGATAAAGCCATTTCCACCCATTCGTAATGCGCCAGTTCCAGCAAAAACGGCAAATCTTCGGGATTTTGCCGTTCATATTGCAGATATTCCAGAAATTCTTCCGGGATTTCAGAAAAATACGGCGTTGTGCTGTGATGTTTGGCAAAAAAATCCTGCGCCAGCGCGAACCACTGGTCATCGCTCAGTATTTGCCGCAGTACCGGGAAATTTCCGGCTAAAAAACCTTCGATATTGTTAAAAAAGAGCTGCCGGTACATCTGCATACGCTTTTTCTTGATGCCCAAAGGTATCGGATTGCTGTCAGGGTTGCGTATATAGGCAGCAAATTCCAGTTGTTTGGCTTTAAAATCGACTTTAGGCGGGATATTTCGCATAC
>SBAV01000488.1 GCA_005239965.1 Methylobacter tundripaludum | reverse complement strand
TGCTATTTCTTCAGATAGTTTTTTTACTGTGCTCATCGTTTGTGTCGGTGCAAAAAGTAGTCTGAATATTATCCCCTAAAAGTGATAGGTGTTGAGGTTAATACCTTCCAGATAGATTATTTTTTTCAAAACCCGTTATAATGGAGCAAACGTAAGCTATTGCTTAAATGATGCACGAAGCGCCAAAACACTCTTTGGGCAAAACTGTAAAGCATCGGCGTACCATAAGTGCTAGCTAATCAATATTTGTAATATTTTTTTAACACAACACCGAGGATAGACACATGCGCGCCGACTTATTAACCTCCATTTTATCCGAACTCAATGGCACTTCAGCCGATATTGAAGCGTCAGGAATCATTTCAACCGATGGCCTGATGATGGCATCGGTATTACCGGCCGGATTGGATGAAGATAGAATAGGCGCCATGAGCGCCGCCATGCTATCCCTTGGCGACAGAACCGCCCAGGAATTGATGCGCGGCAACCTGGAGCAAGTATTAATTAAGGGCGCGAAAGGCTATGTGTTAATGGTTTACGCCGGTGATGAGGCTGTATTAACCGTTATCGCCAAACAAAATTCTAAACTGGGTTTGATTTTTCTGGATGTCAAACGCGCCGCAGAAAGCATCTCGGAATTGCTCCAATCGTAAGCCATGATGCCGAATCCTGCTTGATCGCATGATGACACCCCTTTTTGCTTACAACATTTTTCTCGCGCTGAAAAAATCACTTAATTCACTCCACAACTCAGGAAAGGGATTTCCTTGTTGAGCGAGCGAATCAGACGTGGATAAAAATCCCCGGACATCCTGTAATGATTTATAAAGTTCCAAGAGATCCTGATGTAACTCCTTGTGTGCCGGCGTTTCCAAAATTGCGCTTTCCAGAACAGCCTTGGCTTCTTGAAACTGTGAATACTCAATGTAATCACGTGCCAAGACCAGTGGATCGTTTATCAATGCAACATGCGCATCATTCTCAGCCAGTTTGGTAATAAACTGCGCAGTACCCAGCAACCCCTTGCCCATCATGGCGAAAGAATTTTGCACCATGTACAGCGTCACAATATCTTTATCGTACAAGTATTGGTTTAGCAAATAAGCGTGTGATGCATTCAACTTGGGCAACACTTTGTCTAGCAGGCGACCGCAAAAATCATCTGCATGGCCATCAAGCACAGTGAACAAATCGACCATTGCACCGTAAAGGTGATCCGATAAATTTCTCTGATAGCACAGACAAATTCGTTGGACATGGGTGATCAAATTTCGCGGCCGCTTTGAAATACCCGCCACCAAAAAATTTAAAAGATCAGGGTGTGTACTCAACCACTGCAGATTAAGTTGCTGGGGCGTTTTAGCAAACAAAAAAGCGATTTCATAATGCGCCAATTCAGTTAAAGGCTGCTCATCTTTTTGACAAGACACCAAACAATCAGTTGTTATCACGATCATCTTTCCTTAAAACAAGCGGGTTTTTGAAGAAATGATTTTTTTAGCCATTGTACCCTTACTTGCAACCAAGCTACAGACGAAAATAAACTTTTAAAACTGAAAAAATGCAGGACGTATCTCATTTTTATCAAAAATAACTCAAAATGCTCTCTGCATGGATTTCATTTAACCAAATGATTGCATCAACCGTTACACAACAACAACCGCATGTCAAAATAACATACAAATCATTAATGCCGATTAAAACATGTAATAGATTGAATTATATAAAATAATGCAACAGTAATGCATACAAAAAATCAAAATGCCCTCTCGTTTTTCGTCTATTTATTTTACATTAAAATTTTATACAACTCCGTAATAAATAACGCAAAATTCAATACACACATGAATTACTATGAGCCCCCGCTTTTTACTAAAAATGGCATATTATTTGCGTAATTGTTTAGTATCCAGCTATCTTAAATAAAGTTTCAATACAGGGGTTTTAAACTCCATACTATGGCATTTACGTAACGCAAATCTAACTAAAATAATCGGCTATACTTCAAAAAATAGCGATTTTTTCAGACTGAAATACAATCTCTATGTGAAATAAGTTGCTCTTTCTTAACAATTATGAGATTGATTATGGAATTCGTCGGGTTTTTTAAAAAAAATATCTACCTGCAAAGCATATTCGAACCTTGCCATACAACAATGAACAGATTAAACACATTATTGGAACGTTTTACCGATGACTTTGGTAAAAAAATAGGGTCAAAATTACAATTGTCATCAAAAATATGGATAATTGTTTATAGGAAAAAACCTGTGCCTTTATTTGCCCGCATACAACGAACCCACATCGTGAAAACCCCATGCCTTATCAACGTTATTCAATATCCATAGGTTGAAGCATATGGAATTCAAAAATTTAAAACAATTGCCCAATAGTGACGCAAATTGTCAATTTCTGGTAGTGCCTATAGGGTTTGACGCAAGCATGGTCGAACGCATAAAAAACATTTTTAAACTTGAACGGCAAGCTAATCGAATTTACCGTGTAGACACGCCCGACACCACCGACAAATTTGATGTGTTATTACTCAATTATGATAACCCTCTATCTTTGCATAAAAAAGACAGGCTACTGAGTACAACATACCCTCATCCACTGGTTGTTACGGTAAGCCAAGGGCCTCTAGCCAACCCTCCAGAACACCATATTCGCGGTATGTTGACAGCATCCCGTTTATTAAGCGTTCTGGATAAACTGCCGCTACAAAATACGCCAAAGCCAGAACCCAAGCCTGATGTCATAATTTCCCTTCCCCGCTCCATATTGCCCAAGCAGGAAATTCCACAGCCCCTACCCCTATTGCAGAAACCTGATGCCGCTATCGTCAGCGCGAATCCCGTGCCGGCCACAAGCACCCCCGGTTACCGAGCGCTGGTGGTAGATGACAGCCTCGCCATACAAATGTCGATCAAGCTTAAATTGGAAAACATCAAACAAATTACCACGATTGATTTTGCTGATAACGGTGAAAGCGCACTGGAAAAATCTGCCGCAACACAATATGATCTGATCTTTCTGGATGTGATGATGCCGGGCATTGACGGCTACGAAACCTGTACCCGCCTGCGTAAAAGGGTAGAATACAAAAAAACCCCCATCATCATGGTGTCAGGAAAAAACTCCCCTTTAGACGAAGTCAAAGGCGTTATGGCAGGCTGCACGACTTACTTGACAAAACCCGTCGAAGATCAGGCATTTCACAAACTTAGCTTACGCGTGTTAAATTGGCTTGCAGACCGGAAAGCAATCGCAACAACCTAAAACCACTTCATTCATTTATTACCCCAGGATACCCGTATGAACATTCAAAAAATATTGATCTGTGATGATTCACAAACCGATCTTGCCAATCTAAAAAACGCTTTGCAAGGCAGCCAATATCTATTAGTCACCGCTAGTAATGGCAAAGAAGCCATACAAAAAGCCAAGTCAGAACGCCCTGATGTCATTTTTTTAGATATTGTCATGCCCGACATGGATGGCTATGCCGCCTGCCGGTCTTTGCGTGATGACCAAGACACCAAACATATTCCGGTGATTTTTGTCAGCTCAAAAAATCAAAAAGCTGATCGAGTGTGGGCGCAAATGCAAGGTGCAAAAGATTTAATTGCCAAACCCTATGATGCCAGCGCCATTACAGCAGCCTTGGCCGCACTGCACTAACCTTTAGAGCTATCTGGAGTAGCCCACCGTGGAAATAAATCGCTTCGAACCCAGCAAACCGGACAACGCTGTTAAGCCATTACCGACACACGCCTTGGACAGTTTTCAAGCGACGGAAGATCCAAAGGTTATAGCGACTCCAGACACAGACATTGAAACAGCTTTAGGCTTTCGGGTCGGCACATTGGGCTTATTGCTGGATGCCAGCATTTATTGCGAAATCGTCGATCAAGCCAAAGTCAGTCTGCTGCCTAATGTACAACCCTGGCTCAGTGGTGTGTTAAATCTTCGCGGCAATATTGTGCCGGTGGTCGATTTGCACATCCTGCTGAAACAGGATAAATCCACAGCTCGCCACCTGTTTGCTGTAGATCGCGGCAAAAAAACAGTGGCCTTCTGGATCGATGGCTATCCGCAAATGCTCAACACTGCCTTACTGTACGCAACTCCGCAGCCGGTTTTACCGGATGTATTAACACAAGCCACCACTAAATACCGTATACAAGACGAGCAAATCTGGCTCAATATTTCGCTTGACAAGCTATTTAAATCACTGACTCATTACACTGTCCAGGCGGGGGTATAGCGCCATGACGCAATACATTGACATTGCAGAAACAACATCAACTGAAGACTCCATTGCCATTATTGACCAGTTTGCCAATCAAGCTGCCGAGGCCGGCTATTACGGCCTGCAAGATGCCTGCCTACTGATAATAGAAGCGCTAAACGAGCGTTTACAAAGTGAATCTCCTGATTTAACGGCTGATCTTAAGCGTACACTGCAAAATTTCCCCTCATTAGTAGACGCTTATTTGCAAAAATTACCCGCTGCCGCCGAAAGTATTGCTACATTGCTCAGCCATCCTGATCTCAACATTCCCCTGGTTGAGGACGAGTTCCTCATGATCGCACAAGCGCTCACTGATGATATTGCCGTAGCGGATGCATCTGATAACAACAAACTCGTATCGGATGACAACGCCCAAATGTTACCTGAGCCTGTCGGCACAACAACGGAAATCCTAACCCCGGACACACAGACTCTGGCAAATCATCTTGGCACACTCGAACACTGTGCCGACCATGCAGCTGCGAACGGTCAATATGGCTTACAGGATGTTTGTCTACTGGTGATTGATGCCTTAAACGAACGAGCACTCGACACTATTACCCCCGAACTGCTCGCACAACTCGACAACCTGCTCACGCTAATTGCCGCCCACGAACGCGAGCCGCAAAATGCAACAGAGGGTATATTGGACGTTATCCGTCATCCCGAACTCAATGTCTCGCTCACGGAGGATGAGCTGACCATGCTGCAATCCCTGCTTACAGAAGGGAGCGGCGCCAGTCAGGATGAAGTTCCTAAGCAAAATGAAAACCATGAAACCGGGCTGGTATCTCAGCCAGTGCCTCCGGCAACATTGGAACTCGTTGAATTATTGGTGATGGAAGCCCAGTTAATCGACAAACTGTTAACGGAAATCAGCAGCGACAATGCGCTAGCCGACCATTTAGAGCGACTGACGGATGAACTGGAACGCTATACGAACGCTTCCAACATAGCGGGTTTTTCTGGCCTTGCACAAATCTGCAAACACGTCCAAGCCAACGTCAACCACTTTTACCAAGATACTGTCCACTTTACTGATAATCACCGACAGCTTCTACACGACTGGCTTGATAGCGTTAAAAGCTACCTGGCCGACTTTTCCGAGGACGATGCCGGGCTGGCGTTGATTGCCCAACTGAGTGACGCACAATGGCCACTACCGCTGACACCTGAATCAGCGCTAGGGATTTTAAGCCAGATTCGTACAATCAACCTGTCCACTGATAATACGGTCAGCCACAAACGCGAGCAGTTTGCAACCGAGGAAGATGTTTCCTTAATCTTACCTAACGATGTCAACCAGGAATTGCTCGATATACTGTTGCAGGAATTACCCGCCTACACCCAGGAATTTTCCGAAGCCATCCACAACCTGCAACAAGGCGGCAGTACCGAAGACATCGATATTGCCCAACGCATTGCCCATACCCTGAAAGGGTCAGCCAATACCGTGGGCATTAGTGGCATTGCAGAACTTACCCATAACCTGGAAGACATACTGGAAGCTTGCGCCAAAGCCAATAGGCTCCCCAGCAAAGCCTTGGTCAGCGTGTTGATTGATGCAGCCGACTGCCTGGAAGGCATGAGTGACTTTTTAATCGGCCATAGCAATGAACCGCCTGCCGGTGCATGCCAGGTATTACAAGAAGTTCTGGACTGGGCTAACCTAATCGATCAACACGGTCTGCAAGACAGTGAAGACACCACGCCTAGCGTTCAAAAATACGACCTGATTGATAATCTGGCCAACACCGGATCGACCACCGATTCTGACGCTGAGTCAACATCCACAACAACGCAAGGCCAACAAACGACCGCTATACGCGTACCCAGTGAGCAGATCGATGCCCTGTTACGCATGTCCGGCGAAAGCCTTATTCTTAACAGCCAGGCCAATGAGCGTTTGCGCCGCATAAAAACCCAGCTGCAAGCGATGGATACCCAGTTTAAAACCCTGCAACGCTTAAGCGACGAGTTGGAGCAGTTGATTGACATCAAGGATTTGACAGGACAAACACTGAACAACAGCGCCCAGGATTTTGACAGCCTGGAAATGGACCAGTACAACGAACTGTATACAACCAGCAGGCGACTGATTGAAGCCGCTTTTGATGCCAGGGAAATGAATCTGGACGCCAGAAATGAACTGGAACAAATGGGGGAAGTTCTGGAATACCAGCAACGCCTGGTCATCGACACCCAAGGCGCGATCATGCAAACCCGTCTGGTGCCGGTAGCCTCCATTGCCTCACGCCTGCAACGCACCTTAAGGCAAACCTGCCGATTAACAGGCAAAAACAGCACACTTACCTTGTCTGGTGAACACCTGATGATTGATAGTGACGTGCTGAACTCCATGATCGACCCGCTCATGCACATCCTGCGCAATGCTGTTGACCACGGTCTTGAAAGTGAAGCCGAACGCTTGGCCGCTGGTAAACAACCGGTCGGAAACATCACCCTTGAATTTGATCGTGAAGGCAATAATATCCTGGTGCGTTGCCGCGATGACGGACGCGGCCTGGATTTTGATGCCATTCGTCAAACCGCAGCCACACGCGGCGTAATACAGGCGGATCAAGTGGTTTCTGAAGAGGAGCTAAAACGCTTTATCTTGCGCCCCAATTTTTCGACGCGCACCGAATCCACGCAAACCTCAGGGCGTGGTGTGGGCATGAACGCCGTACATTTCCAGGTGCTATCATTAGGCGGCACATTAACTTTACACTCCAAGCCAGGCCATGGACTGACGGTTGAGCTGCGACTGCCTTTGCCTATCAGCCGTTCTCATGCGCTACTGGCGATGGCCGGCCCTTACCGGGTAGCAATTACCAGCAAGGGACTGAAGCAAATCCTGTATGCTGTGGCTGATGATTTTTTCACTGTCGGCGATGAACAGATGCTACGCCTGGACGATGCCGTCTATCCTGTCACAACGCTGAATAAATTGTTGCGCGTTGCTGAAAATCGTAAGAAAAACCAACGCCACAGCGCAGTTTTACTGGTTCAGCAACAGGATGAAAAAATCAGCGCCATCGTGCTGGATGGCATTGTAGACAGCCTGGATATCGTCATCAAAGATTTCGGTCAGTACATCAAAAAAATCCCAGGCTATATAGGCGCTGCAATTCTCGGTGATGGCGCTGTCGCACCGGTTTTGGACGTACCCGAATTACTCAGATTATCCGCTGAAGCCAGAGGCACTTACGTTGAACCCATCGAAATGATTGAACCCGGCGCACTGTTGCCTAAAGTGTTGGTTGTTGACGACTCACTCAGCCAACGCCGTTCACTGGAGCAGTTGCTAAGCGATGCCGGTTTTGCCGTATATATTGCCCGCGACGGCATAGAAGCCATCGAATTACTGACCGATTTTACCCCGGACATCATGCTGACAGACCTGGAAATGCCCAGGATGAACGGCATCGAACTGACAGCCCACGTACGTACCCAAACACGTCTCAAAGATTTACCGATTATTATGATTACCTCCAGAACCACGCAAAAACACCACAAAATGGCTGAAGATGCAGGTGTCGACTTCTATATTGCCAAACCGGTACGGGAAGATGACTTACTGACCAAAATACAGCATTTATTGGAAAACACAGTGGCACAAATAGAGTGAATCTGTTAACACGTATACCTTACCAAAACATTAGGACGCAACATCATGACGCATCACAATCCAGAACCCTTTATCCACATTCCTATTATTCGCCACACGCGTTTGTCTATAAACAGAACCTATATTGCAACTAAAGGACAATAATAAAATGAAACAAGACAATACCCATCTGTTTACCGGGCTTTCGCTCGGACAAAAGCTGCTGTTATTATGCGTTGTCGCAACCATTCCTGTGTTAATGCCACTGTATCTGTATTACAGCAGCCAGGAAAAGTACATCAATATTACAGAACAGGAGCAAGTCGGCTTACAGCCTGCCGCCAATGCCCTGCAATTACTCAACGACATGCAAAAACACCGTGATTTGGCTTTCTCTGCTTTAAGTGGCAACCAAAAATCTGAGGCCGACCGTCAACAAGCCAAGCTTCGCATCGACGACCAGGTGGCCAAATTTGACAAAATGCCCCCCAATTTCAACTATCCAGGTTTAGCCGAAGCATGGCGAGCGTTTAAAGATGACTGGGCCAAACAGACAGCGAGCATTGCGTCCAAATCCCTGACGCCTGAAAAGGGCTGGGAAGCTCAAACACAGTTGGTGCAACACATTTTTACTGTTCAGGAAACGATTCTATCGGGATCTACCATGGACTTGGACCCTGACCCGGAAACCTACTACCTTATTCAGGCGGTGTTAGTAAACACCCCTGCCATTGCTGAAAATATGGCGCAAGCCCGCCATTACGGCGCCACTGTCTTAGGCAGTGACACAGCCCGGAAGGAAGGCGTTCCCCAGCAGGACCGTTTGTTATTGACGACCTTGACTGCGCGTAGCGGCGATTTGGCTAACATCACGAAAAAATACATCGAACGTGCGGTTAAAAATTTCCCTGAGTTAAAAGCGCGTATCTATGCCAAAACCCAGGAA
This sequence comes from Methylobacter tundripaludum, assembly GCA_005239965.1. GTDB lineage: Bacteria > Pseudomonadota > Gammaproteobacteria > Methylococcales > Methylomonadaceae > Crenothrix. The sequence continues at coordinate 8,577 of SBAV01000488.1, read as the reverse complement.
GCCGCCGCCATGACTGAACAGGCGAATAAGCTGACCCTGTCTGAAATCGTTAACGCTAAAGCCCTAAACTATCCAACCCAGGATTACCTTGCCAAATACACTCAGGATATAGAGCAGCAATTCGCTTATATCACCAGTGGTATCGATTCAATCAACAAAGAGTTTGACCGCCAGATCAAAGCCACACGTACTGGGTTGTATACCACGTTTTTCATCACCCTTGCCGTCATTGGGCTGGTATTCTTAATCGCCACCGGGATTGCACGATTTATTTCTAAATCCATCACCAACCCCATCTCTTATCTGGTGGGCGTAATGAACAAAATGGCTGCCGGCGATACGAAAATACGGGCCAACATACAAAGCTTTGATGAGATTGGTGCCCTGGGCCGTCAGTTCGACATGATGGTTGACCAACGCGAACTCATCAATGCCAAAATCATGGACGAAAACGATAAACTCAACAACTCTGTTATCGATTTGCTCCAAACTGTGGCAAAACTGGCACAAAGAGATTTAACCACCCGCGCAGCCATCGCGGAAGACGTAACAGGCCCGGTATCGGACGCGTTAAACATGCTTGCCGATGAAACCGGTAAGGTATTAATTAAGGTGGTTAAAATCGCAAGCGATGTCTCAAATGTATCCAGACAAGTGCAAAATCAATCGGCACTGGTCATTAGCGAAGCATCTGATGAAAAACGTGAAGTAGAACAAGCGGCACACGAACTCAGTGAAGCATCAAAAGCCATGATAGACATTGCCAAAGTTGCGTTTGCCTGTAACCAGGCCGCTGAAAAAGCCATACAAAACACCGACAAAGCACAGGAAACCGTATTCAGTACCGTGCAAGGCATCACCACTATCCGAGATACCATCCGCGAGACCGAAAAGCGTATCAAGCGACTGGGTGAGCGTTCTCAAGAAATTGGTGGTATCGTCAACCTGATTAATGATATCGCCGAACGTACGCACATCCTGGCACTGAACGCGTCCATGCATGCGGCCTCTGCGGGTGAGGCTGGCCGTGGCTTTGCGGTTATTGCCAACGAGGTACAAAAACTGGCGGAAAACTCCCGTGATGCGACCTCAAAAATTTCCGGATTGGTTAACAATATCCAGGTTGAAACCGCCGATACAGTAACCACCATGAACGATGCTATCAGCCAGGTGGTACGCGGTACTGATCTTGCCCAAAAAGCCGGTGAAGAAATGCGCGAAACCCGTGATACCACGGCTAATCTGGTGCAATTGGTAAACCGTATTGCGAAAAGTTCTACCGCACAATCAGAAACTTCTTTAAAACTGGTAGAACGGGCTCAACTGATCCAAAAAAGCACCGTACAAACCTATGAACAATTGCAAGCGCAGGGTATTGAGACTGACCGCCTGGTGGAGCTGTCAAAGGATCTGGTTGCCTCGGTAGGTGTATTCAAACTGCCAAAAGAAGTAAGCTAACCTGGACATCGGTGTTGACTCGATGTTTATTATCAAGTTAACGCCCACCACGATTCTATCCTAAAACCGACATCCTTGTGTGTCGGTTTTTTATTTTAAAGACGCACTACAAATATTGTTTAAAGTCACCAAGTTATGCGAAAATGCTTAACAAGTGAGTATAAAAAAGAATTTTTAGAAAATGTCAGTTGCTCAATACGGGAGGCAATTACACCAATAGCAATTACTCTAAGGCGACATAAATTGTCTTGTGTTTTTTACAATTACTGCTACACCATAAAGTAGCATACCAGTTACCTACAGAAAAAACAGGGAAATAACGCATTAAATTCAAATGATTAATGTAAAAAGCAACGTTTACCGGCAAATTAGGCGCGATAATTGCTTGTTATTTTCTGCTAACAATTGTTTTACGAGCGTTATAAACCTTTTGGTGCTTTTTTCTAAAGAGTCGAAAAATAATTGGCTCACTGCAATTGATATAGATAATCTGTATTTTCAATCTATTTAAACTTGTGAGGGGCGCGGAAAACTCGCCATTTTGATGAGATCAACAAAGCAACAGAAAACCCAATTGCAGATTGCTCTCCTTGGCATGGATGAGCGCTCGAGCAAGATCATGTCCATGTTTTTCAAAGGGCCGTGCGAAGGTCATGCTGTCGTTGTTGAAGAAAAGAATGCCACTGTAGCCATTATTGATACGCGTTTTGAGCATTCAAAACAGTTATTGGAACAAAGTCTCGCGCAAGGGAGAATGCGGGCGATTATTGTCTTATCGTCACAATCACATGACCGAATCAGCCACGACAAGATCATGTATCTGGATAAACCCATAACCGCCAATCCCATGTTTGAAGCGTTAGATTGGGCCAAAGACATTAGCGAAGGCAAAAAACGCAGCAAACCTTCTTATAGCCAACGGTTCCCATCAGTCAAAAGCACAGAACCCGTTCCCTCTACTCAGGATAACGACGCGCCAAGCGGCTCCGTTACCACGGATGAAACAACACCAGTAGCCTCAACTCAAATAAGCGAACCACGCATCGAAAACGACGGCGGGCAATCTGAATTTGCCCAAGAAAATATCGAGCCTTCTCAACAAACAGAAGACCACACTGAAAACACGCTTGCAGCAACAGCAACCAAACAGCCTCTTTCGCTGCAAATAGAGGAAAACGAGTTTTCTGATTTCGTTGGCACTGTTGTCGATATAGATCTCGATGACCCGGTAAAACAACGCTCAGCAACCTACGACCCTGATAAATATTACCAGGGTTACATACAACGCGCATTTAACCAGGCCATTGAAGAAAACAATGTGTTACAAATCACCCTGGGCTGGAACCCACTTATAATACTACCGCAAAGCAATCAAATTTGGTGGGATGCCGATGACAAGCTTCTCAAAGCAGTGTCTGATATTGAGATTAACATCAAAGCTACAACGGTTACCGCGCTAGATCCGAATGAACTTGACGAGTCAACCGTACCACCGGAAAAAAAGCAGGACATGGATGCCTTTCTTTGGAAACTTAGCCTATGGAGCTCACGAGGTCGATACCCTCAAACAATAGACATTGACAGCCCCATTCTATTAAAAAGGTGGCCTAATTTTACGCGTCACATCGTTACGCCCCATGCGTTACGCATAGCCGCGCTGCTCATAAAGGAAGGGCCGGACACAATGATCGGTATTGCTAACGCACTCAACATAGAATTACGTTATGTGTCTATATTTGTTAGTGCGGCCAGTTCATTGGGTTTAATCCGTCAAACACCACGACCTAAAATCGATGAAGTGGTACCACCGGTATTCCGAAACAAAACAAACCAACAAAAAAGAAATATTTTGAGCAAAATTCTTAATAAGTTATTAGGTCGATAGAGCAAACCACAGTCCTTTTGTAACAGGATTCACCTGCCTACAAAAGTGCGTTTTTTATCGCTGGCATAATATCGACATAACGTATTACGCCCAAACAAGCCCCGCTGTAACCACCACAACTATGGATGATACATGTTACATGTATAAAATAATTTTTACAGGCCCGGTAGGTTCGGGAAAAACTACAGCTATCGCTGCCATCAGTGATGTGCCCCCCATTAAAACCGATGTCGCCGCCAGTGATATGACTAAAGTCCGCAAAGCGACCACTACGGTAGCCCTCGATTATGGCCTGATGCAAGTGGAAGGCGGGGGGAAAATTCATCTTTATGGCACTCCCGGACAAGAGCGTTTTGATTTTATGTGGGATATTTTGAAAACCGGTGGCATTGGCCTGATTCTATTGCTGGACAACTCACGTCCCGACCCGTTTCAGGATATGCGCTTTTTTCTGGATTCATTTCGCACGTTTATTGATGATACCGGTGTAGCTATAGGCGTAACCCAAATGGACTTGGATGACCGATTTTCCATTGATGATTACTGTGAACAATTAAAAACATTAAACTTGAACCCACCGGTGTTTTGTGTCGATGCCCGCGTCAAACAAGATGTATCGTTGTTGGTACAATCACTGATGTACTCCATAGACCCCAGCTCAAAAACGGAATAAACCATGGCTAGTTATAAACTGGAAGACGGCCTCTATCTCTATCCAACGCCCGCTGGCGCCTATTATGCCATTGCCTCCAATGATGCGGACAAGTCTCGGCAATTTTTGTGTACCTTATTGCAACAACAACTGACACCATTATTAAATATAACAAATATCAAGCTTTTGATGAAACTGGACAACGAGGAATCTTGCCTGGATTTGTTATACCACTGCCAACGTCTAGGCTGGATTCAAGGCATAAATCAACCCCTGCATTTTCCGCAAGAACCTTTAGAGAAGCTGTTACCCGGATTATTGGCCAAATTGTCACAAACAGGCAAAGCCTTACTTGCCGACAACCAAGGATTCTACTTGGCAAGCAATGGTTTTCCTCACGAAGTTGCCGAAGAATTATCGGCGCTGAGCGCTGAAATTGCGGTTGTTTACAACCGAAGATCGGGGGTGTTAATTAAAAACCTAGGGCTTGCCAGCAATGCCTGGGCCGTTATTGATGCTACCGGAAACAGCAAAATTGGTTTTTGGCCAATCATGGTAGGAGCCCAACGCTTCCATCTGATCATATCTGGTCCACCGAATTTTAACCAGCCGGAATTTGTATCCCTGATATGGGTCCTGACTGTGCGTTATGCCAAAACCGGCTCACATGACGAAACCTCTCACCATCCTACCCACATCAAAGCCGACAGCCGTAGAAATAAAAAGAAATAATCGATTGCAGCCTTTCACTGCTATTGACTTTGCACCCTGTTATAAACGACATTCCGCCCATCTCACATTTGAAACATAAGCATCAAAACGCTATGGAAATGTGCGTAATGTCAGTTTAAACAGGCATGAATGCCCTAAGTCTTACATTTTTTACCCTGTCACCTAGAGCGTCACAATCTCATCACCTTTGCTAACTAAAACCACATCCGCAGGGCGCATACCAAAAATACCTACCGCAACAACACCGGTAATATTGTTAATTGTCTGTTCCAACTTGATGGGTTCCATAATGCTAAGGTTATGGACATCAAGGATATGATTGTGGTTATCGGTGATAAAATTTTCCCGCCATACTGGCTGGCCACCAAGCTTAACCATTTCTCTGGCTACAAAACTTCTGGCCATAGGCACAACTTCAACAGGCAACGGGAACGCGCCCAGTATATCAACGCACTTGGAACCATCTGCAATACAAACAAAAGTCTTGCTTGCCGCTGCAATAATTTTTTCCCTGGTTAACGCACCGCCACCACCCTTAATCAATTGTTTCAGTGGGTTGATTTCATCAGCACCGTCAACATACACTTCAATTGTGCCAACCGCATTTAAATCAAATACAGGAATACCCACTTTTCTTAACAGCGCTGTACTGCCTTCAGAACTGGATACCGCACCTTCAATATCGGCTTTAATATCGGCCAGGTAATTGATAAAGTGATTCACAGTCGAGCCCGTGCCTACACCAATAATAGGCACATCTTTAACATATTTTAAAGCCGCATAAGCAACTTTTTGTTTTAATTCATCTTGAGTCATGATTTTATCGTTGCAATAAAGGTTAAAAACAGCGTGATAATACCGCAGATATAAAAAAACCTCAGCCCTTTTTAGCGCATCAGGATAAAAAATGTGGCTCTGCTCAAATCGTGCGCACCACTACGCGAAATTTGCCATTGTTGGTTTTTGGAATTGCGTCAACCCATTCCACCTTGATACGCATCTGCTCACCCAACAATTCCCGGGCACGGGCGATGACTTCCTGTTCATTGACCACGCCTCCCTGAACCGGCACCAACAAAATGCGCACCTCGCCAGGCGAATCCTGGCGGATTTGTGATTCTAGGATATTATCAAGATCGTCAATAATATAGCCTACCATAAAGACCTGTCGCCCATCAGGGGTAAGCAAATAGTCTTCAGAACGCCCAATCAATTGCTCAACCACCGGAAAATGCCGTCCACAAGGGCAAACATAGCCGGAGTCAGCCAGTGCAATGGTGTCACTCACCTGGTAACGTATCAACGGCATCAAAAAATTGTCAAAGCCGGTACAAACCAGTGTGTATGTCTTGTCGTTTTGCGGTATCAGTTCGGTAAAACCGTAATCGGACAAAATATGATAGTTACCGTACTCACAGGTACCGATGGCACTGACACGCTCAGCCGAATTATACCAATCAAAAATTTGCACGCCAAAAGCGGCTTTTACCACTTGGCGTTGCTCATCAGTCACCGTTTCGCTGGAAGTAATGAAACAACGTAAAGACTTTCCGCGATAACGTCGCCCCGCATTGAGCAGGTAACGCGCCAAGAACGCCAGCGGTGCCGAATACGCCATCCCAAAAACCGGATCAAATTTTTCCATCGCCTGAATATAGGCTTCCACGCTGTCTTCTGACAAATGGTATGCGGACATCATCATCGTATTTTCAGCGATGTTATAACGCCAAAAGGGTGGCTTTGTCATCCTGGCTGGCACAATTTTATTTCCACGCATCCACATGCACCGATCACCCACTTTTACGCCCGCCCAGTTACATTGTCGCCAGACAAACGCATTTTCCCTGTTAATGGAATGTAAGTTCCGCCACAATTTAAGAGGCATGCCGGTCGTGCCGCTGGTCGACGATGGGATCCGATAATCCTTTAAATTTTCCGCGAGCAGCTTCTTACCCTCAGAAAAAACAATGTGCTTAGTCAACTGAGGAATGCGCTGCATATCAGCAAGAGACACTAATTGTTCCGGTGAGAATCCCAGGTCGGCAAATACATCACGGTAATACGGAACATGCAACGCCGCATGGCTCACAACGGCCTGTAAGCGCTTGAGTTGCAACGTTGCCAAATTATTGGAACTCAACCATTGCGTCCTGGCAACATCTGCCGATTCCAAGCGGAATTGTGCTGAATTTCGAAGGGTACGGACAATGTAATGCCGCATTGAAATCATGGCATTTTGCAAAAAAACAGGACTGTACTTGTAAATACTTGACGAATACATAATAGCTGCCTAAAAATGAGAAAAAAAAACCGATGTGTTCAAACCAAGAACATCCACACAGCTTAAAAATCAGCTTTATGCCGGGTAATACCGCTCAGTTCATCATAAAGTCCGGATAATTTCTCAAGCACAATAGGGCTGCTGTAGCGCTCCTCTATCGTTTTACGGGCATTCACCCCCCCCCAGTTGCCCACGCATCGGCTTATTGCCGAGCAGGGCGCCTAGCGCCATTGCCAAGGCATTCGCATCGCCCTGCGCAATCAATAAGCCATTGACCTGATTGTTGACAACACTGGGGATGCCCCCAACTGGGGTAACCACAATCGCCTTACCTGCCGACATGGCTTCCAACATGGCCATCGGTAGTCCTTCCTCATGGGAAGGTAAAGTAAAAATGCAAGCCCGCTGTAATTCCAGCCCTTTCTGATCGGCTCCTATCCAGCCGAGAATTTCAATATTTGCGGTAATGTCCAACGCTTCAGCTTTGCGCTGCACTACAGAGAGATCACCATCACCAGCAATAACCAATTTGATGGCAGGATAGGTTGATTTTAGCTGCGCTATGGCAGTTAACAATTCAAATATGCCCTTGCGATCTTCAGCACGCCCCAAAAACAGAATGCGCCCTTCCTCTTCATCCGCATGATTGCTTAAAGGTTGTAGTCTCACCGAGTTGGGCAAGACATAAATATCGGCACGGGGGGCAAATCTAGCAATAAAATCAGCCCATTCTCCAGACAAAACGATAACTTTTGAGTTTTTCTCCAGTGTCCTGCGTATCCACCACTGCATGAGTGAACCCGATTCTTCAGTGACATACTGGTCAAACCCAGCGGCATGCAAGTGAAAAATAGTCTTGCAGCCAAATATCCTGGCTATGGCAAGCAATATTGATTTCCTAAAAAAACTGACATCCGATGCGCTGTGAACATGCACAATACGCGGCCTGGAAAAAATACAGCTTCTGACAACATCAAAGATTGCCTTTCCAAAAGCGGCTAACTTTTTAAATGAGCCGCCTTCGGCATGTGAAGCAATATACTTGATATCGTGTCTATGTAAGAAGCCCTCATCAGCCAAGACGGCAACCACCGATGTAATCCCCCCCTGTCCCAAAGGGTCAGTCCCTATCATAAGATTCAAGATAATCTCCCTATTTTTCAAATATTACTGGCGGGCAGTGCGCCCTTACTTTACCGCTACAGCACTCTATGAATCCACTGAGCGACGGTTACTTTGCGCTACGCTAGCGTGGTATCAATCGATAGCCATCGACGACCCAAAGATTTTGCGACCGCGACAATGTGTGGGTACGCAAAAAATCCTTGTGCCAATGCAAGTCCACTCGTACTACCGATTTTTCAGAAAAACCTTCGGTATCGAGCCGATCCACCCGATTCAATACTGTCGCTTTACCGTATTCCGTACTGCAATCTTGCGCAGGTCGATAAAGAATGCCATCTTCTATACAATACCTTCGCCAAACGGATAAAGTCAGTTGTAAATGATATTTGGTGAAATTTCAATTCATTGATTTATATGAACTTTATATTTTCAACTTACCTCCAT
>SBAV01000076.1 GCA_005239965.1 Methylobacter tundripaludum | reverse complement strand
CATAGCCGAGTTTGAGAATAAGGAACAAGCAAAGCTCGCCGCTTTACCGGTTGCCGAAGTGAAAGCTGCCGTTACTGCGGCTGTAGAATCAGTACAAGCCATATCTGTTGCCGAAGCCAAGCCTGAAGATACAAGTGTTGAATCGGTGCCGAAAATGTCGATAGCTGAATTAACGCCGAAGGTGATAACAGTTGAATCAGTACAAGAATCCCCCGTTATCGAATCAGTATCCGGAATAATAGAGCCGGTGATTGATGAACCTGTTCAAAAACAGCCGTCGCCTGATAAAAAGTCGTGGTTTAGTCCACTTAAAGCACAATTAGAAACATTAACAGGCAAAGACAAAACTGTTTCCGAGAAGCAGACTGAACAAGATACGCCATCGCCTGTCACGATGAAATCGGAGGCAATTGCCGAAACGGCACAAGCAACCACCATTATTGAATCGGTATCCGAAATGCCAGAAACAATCGAATCTGGCATCGATAAGCTGGTGGAGCCCATTCAAGATCCGCCATTGGTTGAGAAGAAGTCGTGGTTCAATCCGGTTAAAGCGCAATTTGGCGCCTTAACTAGCAAGCTTAATCCCGCGCCCAAAGAACCGGCAAAAGTTGATGTTGTACCCGCTGTTGAAATAGTATCAGAGGCAGCCGCTAGCGAATTATTACAAGACGCACCCGCTGTCGAATTGGTATCCAAAGCGGAAGAAGCCATAGATCCCGTAGCCAACAAAGTAGTAAATACAGTTCAAGAACCATCATCACCCGGAAAAAAATCGTGGTTCCGTTCGATAAGATCTCAATTTGATGAGGTAACGGGCAAAGACAAATATTACCAATAGATCAAAAGATACATCTCTCGAAAACAAATAGCAACGTTGGTTCAATTACGCTGATTTTCATGCGGAGGCGTGGAAATCAGTTGCTGCTAAAAGTGCTTAATTTGAGTATTTCCTCTAAAGGAACAAGGTTCATCGTTAGTTTGAATAGCGCGTCTTATTCTCCAGCAAACCGTAACTGTGATGATTCGTAGCCGAATGTTAATCTGATTCCATCTATTATCGCGAGATTGCTGCAGAATCGATCGGGCCAGCATAACGGGCGTAATCCCGCTACACTAACTCGATCTCCAACTTATGGGTTAATTATTTTAACCTCCCGCCTCTTTGCGACGCATGTCTATTTCCTCGCGATGTTTAATCTGAAACGCATCACTTTCTTCCTTTGTTTTCATACCGTCCAGCTTCAACAAGTAAGTACAACGCTCCTGCTCAGTCATGAAATTAGCGCCGTAGATATGAGAATAGACAGGCACATTTCCTGCCTTTCCGGTCAACTCTTGAATTGGCTGGCTAAAAAAATCCTCCTGTTGCGCTTTCTCGGCTCGAACAACAGAGCTGGAAGAAAAGAAAACCATCGATAAAGAGGCAAGGAACGCCATAAATAGTTTATTTTTCAACATGAAAACCTCCTCAGTAATTAAAAAAACAGTGCCTTCTTTTTTAAGCCATAATGAAAACTTTCAAAAGACACTGAATATCAACATAAGTGGGGTTAAAAATCATTCCATGATTAATTTAACGGAAATCAAATCATACTTTTCAGCGTTGTTAAAACATTGAAAAAATGACAATTTCTCATTGTACTATTCCTTTTTTGAGACTCTGGATTTCTTTGATAAGTTCAGCTTTGATTTTAAACACTAACTGAAAATATCCAGTCGATAGCCAACCGGCCACTATTCTTCTGTTTAAAAGGAATGATTGGCATCATTAACTTATTGTGGTCGTTGCCAGGAATCGACCATCTCAACCAATGGACTGCAATTTGCTTATTTTTGGCCCAGGTTTTTGAGTATTTCCTCTAAAGGAACAAGGTTCATCGTTAGTCTGAATAGCACGTTATTATTCGCCAGCAAACCGTAACAGTGATAGGTTCGTAGCCGAATGTTGGTCTGGTTCAATGTCTTTTCAGAGGATTCAGGCAGTTGTTTGACCAGAATATGCAACGTGTCATTATTTTTAAGCTGGCTGACATGCTGTCTATCTACTGAAATGTCATGTGAGGTATACACCATTGGATTACGCTTAAAGTCATGGTTTTCTAGCTGCGCTTTTTCCAGTAAGGCTCCTGATGTCAGACTGCATGGGAATATTTCTGGATAATGCGCAAACAGCGAAACCTCGTCAAAATAATCGGATTGTTCTGCGAAAGATCCCGACAGAAAATTTTTAGCCGAACCATTGTTCAGGTATTTTCGTTTGAGAAAGTAATCCGTACCAGAAACGATAGTACGGTCTGGAATGTCGTTAAGGTCGGGCAGGTTATCAAGTTGGGTATCGGCCAGAAACAGCGGCGATTGTGTTTCTTTTTTAAACCCTAACAACACGGTTCTACCATCCGATTTCATGGCAATGCGATTGCCCAGCGTTAAATTGGGAATGGTGTTAATCAGCGTTTTTTTTATATCCAGATAGACCGGTATCCGAGGGCGAACGGCGTTAACAAAGGTAATTTGATAATTGCTGAAACGCAGGTTGTTTTCGGCGATCACCTTATCTTCATGATGTGCTGCCCGGTACAGGCGCATTTGATATTCAATCAGGGTATTGAGTTGATAGCCCAGGACAATCGGGCCTTTGAACGGGTTATGGGTAACCTGCAGCCATTTATGCTTGTCGTGAAACAAATTAAAGTCATCAGAAGCGTTACGGGCTACTTCGATGTGAATTTGTTCGAAAGTGTAGGGTTCGTTATTCATTTTTTAGGCTAACTAAATGGCGAAAAAACAACCTGGAAAAATCCGCGCAACGATCAACTCCGTACATTCGGTTTATAACGATTCGCCAACGCAAAACCGCAATCAGGAAAGCTTTAAATTTTACAATAACATGAATTATTTTGATTTTTTACATTTCATATCTTGGTGTTCGGCAAAGTCTCTAAGACTGGTATCAATACCTTGAATATGATTGACTAACCAGTTTACCAGTTCTTTATATACTCTTTCCGCAAAATCAGCTGATGGATTCGTTTTATATTCCTCTTGAAATTTTTTAAGATGTTCAAGAAATACCTGATGTGCCGCTTTATTTTTTTCACCCATAGGACATTTTACACGTGCCATGCACATCTCTTCGCGCTCAAAATGCCATTCCGTATAATACTGCAAGAAATTAAGAATTGTCCTCATCTTTAACTCGGTTTGCTTGGTTTCTATGGCTTCTGCGAGTTCATTGATGATGTCAATCAGCATTTTGTGCTGGTTATCCGTTGCAAGATGCCCTGTTGCTATTGCATCACTCCACTCTACCTTTAATGAATTTTCTGACATAATTTAAAATTTAAAATTGTTGCGGAACGAACTGCCAACTTAAATCTATAGCACGTAAGCAGCATCTTACATCTTAATGCGTATTATGGGTAGCGCATAGGGATTATCGGCGAAGAAAACATCAATCGCGAACAATGCATTCCACTTTATTCAACATTCCAAAACACAAAAACAGCTTGGAAAAACCTATATAACAATCAACTCTGTACGCTCTGTTTAGTGCGGTTTTCTGAAGCGAAATAACTTGATGTGTTATTCCTTGGCCAAATGCTAGTCATCGATACATCTGAACACGGCCAGAGCACTGTCTGAATGGGAAGAATATTCTGGTTTTTATTCTTTTCGACAGTCCACGTTAGTCTGTTGTTATTATCAGTAAGCTTTAAAGTGGCTGTGATAATGGGTGAAACACTACGACCTCGTAGTTCCGAAATGTAAAGCGTAGTTTTAAACCAGCCGACATCAGCATAAACTCCCAATAATCTGCTATGCGCATTGGAAGAGATACTCCCAATTAAATCACCGCCTGTATTTTCCAAATTCAGAGTGATATAGATTGCTTCGGATGAATAAATATCACCTTCACTTATCCATCCGCGAGCGAAAATTTGCCGAGCAGAGACAATAGCTTTTCTACGAATTCCAACTACATAAGTAATTGCACCTAATATAGCCCCCAAAAATGCAAATATTTCTAGCATTTACCTAACTCCCAAATTTCAAAACACTTTATTTAGGTATTGTTGATATTTTTATGGCCACAAAACCTCAATAACTAGATAATTTTAATTTGCACAGAGAGTAAATGTTTTGGGCGCTAAAAGCCTCGTTTAACATTACTCTATTTTAAAATTGTCCACTTAAGGAAAAGCTTAGACTAGATTTTCTGATTTGAAAGCTGGCAGGTTGAATAATGGGATTTTAAGAAAATGGGCTGAATAATTACAATTCGTCCTACAAATGTTTTTATCCCCGGCGGGTATATTATTTCATGCACCTTCCGAATTGATTCTTTTCGCTAGCGCCAAATTAAAATCAACGTCTATTGCCAATTCTGCAACTGATTGAATGGCTTGTTGAACGCTTAGATTGGCTCGCCATGCAAAAGGCGTCATGCGTAACAGAGCGATTCTTTGTTCAGGTTTAGGGTTAATCTGATAGTGGATACGCTGTGTGGTTATGCGGACAAAACCATCCGAAAGAACAGGTTCAAGTGTATGCTCTTTCACATCAGCGTAAATAAATTCTTTTAATTGCCATAAATGCCGGAGGCCTGGCGTGACGGTTAACAATAATCCCGAAGGTTTCAGTACCCGATTAAGCTCATACGCATTTGATGGTGCAAAGACTCGCAACACGAAGTCAAAATAATGATTGACATAAGGCAAACGATTGGTGCTGGCAACCACAAAGCGGGCAGTAGGCTGCTTTTTGGCGGCCGCTGCAATGGCAAATTTGGCAATATCGATGCCATGCAGTGCTAACGGCATTTGATCAGTCATAAAATGGGCGAGGGCGCGGCTATAGTAGCCTTCACCACAGCCCAGATCCAGCAGCCGTAGTTTTTGATCGCGGGGATGATGGGCAGCAATCATCATCGCCACGGTTTCAGCCATCTTGGCATAATGGCCGGCTTCTAAAAACTCACGCCGTGCTAACAGCATCTGCTTGTTGTCACCGGGTTCTAATGAATGCTTATGTTGTACGGGCAACAAATTGAGATACCCTTCTTTAGCCAAATCAAAATTATGTTGATTTTGGCAGGCGTAGTGTTTACCGGAAGGTTGCAGCGTAAGTGTTGTTGCGCAAAGGGGGCATTGGTAATACAGCATTTTCATTTTAAATCAGTTACTAAGTTATATTGAACTTGCACCTGGACAATTTGCCCAATTATCTATTGGTCAACAAATATTT
>SBAV01000200.1 GCA_005239965.1 Methylobacter tundripaludum | reverse complement strand
TCTTACGGTACTTATGGTGTGCAAGAAAACAATCACTCCCCTTCGCCAACCGGCTCGCTCGATGTTCCAAGAAAGCCGCGACCTTGCGCAAAATAGATGTTGATGGGTTTTTCGTTACGCAAAACATCTAACACACTTTGAAACATCGCGGATGGGAGATGCATTTTGATGATACCGCCATCGTTAGCATCGTCTTCAAAGAACATGCCAGGATCATTAAACCGTATCCACGCCAAGGTTTTTCCTGCCGCGTCACTAAGTTGAATTTGAGCTCGGTTGGTTTGATAACCGCTTGGACTCCCGTAAAATAAAACGCTATAACTTGATACTGTGGACATATGCCTTCTCCATAAATGGTAGGTGGGTAGTTTATACGTTGGGACCAATCTGAGCCTTACTACTACAAAATCAGGACTAAAGTCCGCCCCCCGCTTCGAAAGGCGCAATGGGCGCATCATTCACAACTTGGTTTACGCCTGGGATGGTCTTAAGCTGATCCGCTGTTGTATGTTCAAGCGTTCCCCTGATGATAACTATTTGTTGTGATGGCCCGATCTCCCTGCCTTGAGGTGGAACAGCCATCGGTATAGGACTGTAAGTCCGATCAATAATGACACCAGGCAACCGCTGCTGTGCTTCATCCAGCACTGCGGGATCGGAAAGCCCGACAGCCACCACTAGTTCAATCAGTACTCTTTGCATGTTGCTCTTACCTCTTAGTTAAGACCGGGGCGCAATACGTCCCGGCCTTGATGCCACATTTCAACAACAAATAAGTATTCCCGCTCCTTACTGGCGATTATTTGATGAAGTCACCACCGGCAGAAACAAAAGCGATCCGATGGGGTTGGCTCGCACTTCCAAAACGTACCCCCACGGAAACACATATTCCATAACGGACAGACACATCGAGTACATCGAACCTCTCAAAAGGATGGTTACCGGAGAGCGACAAGCCATCATAGGCTTTAAGCCTGCTATTGCCATCCCAGATGTGGACGTTGGTGACAGCGACATCCAGATCCGTAGCGAAGATCAACATGATCGAATCGAGCCGCAGCCGCTGGGAATCGACAATTACCGGAGTTGGGATGGCAAAGTGGAACCAGTTAAAAGTATTGGGTTTCCCTTCACACAGGCTATAGAACCCCATACGTCGCATTGTGCTGAGTTGATCAGGAAGTTCGACATCGACACTACAGCCATGGATCCAAGAGGCATGAACAAGCGTGTCTTTGAAGAAGAAAAGCTTGTCGAAGGCCCGCTCGGCATTAATGATGCCATATCCGGAATGTGGATCCCAACCGGAACCGCAGAGATTCGTGGCGGTTTCCTGCAAGGCTTTCTTGACCCGGTCTTGGGTCAGAGCCTGATCATGGCTGCGCAACAATCCAATAACCCCAGCACAAACCGGATTAGCTGCCGAAGTACCATTGTCACTAGCTGTGTAGCCTTTAAAGTGGCTGATGGCACAGAAATCTGGTTTCTTGGGATCCAAAGCAGCGGGCCCTTGGCTCGTGTAGCCGATCCATTCACTGCGGATATTGGCAGCCCCGACTGTGATTACACGCGGATGACCATTGGCACCCCAGATGCTACGACCGGGGCCAGTATCAGAACCACAACGACCGCTTGGACAAACTTGCCCGCAATTGCCCGCTGCAAAAGTCACGATGATCCCTGCATCGATCACTTCCACCACCTTGCGCGTGAAAGGATGGTTAGGATTTGCAACATAATCAGGAGCCCAACTCTGCTGAAACATACCCCAGCTGTTTGACAAGATCTGCGGAGTGCTATTGATTCTATATTGGTTTAATGCCCATTGAAAAGCAGCGATCGCATCCGACAGAAAACCGGTCATGTCTCCGCTCGACTTGAGGATACCGATATCATAAATCTTCGCTTCTGGGCACATCCCCAAGGCATCTGTGGCGCACATAGACCCATGGCCACCAGGATCGGTACCTGGTGGATAGGAAGAGTTGGGAGACCAACCTCCGATAACAGCAGGAATCTTAGTATTGTCGACACCCGTGTCACAAATGCCAATGACCACGCCGGCTCCCCGAATTCCCTTGCTCCAGAGGCGGTCACAGCTCAGAAACCGTGCCGCATCTTCGATTGTGCCTTTGGCCGTTCCAGCATCGCAGTCCGTCGGCGGACAAGATGATGCAGTCTCGAGAGAGAACGAAGGGAGTACCTGTTCGTCCATGGAGCCCGTAGTGAACAAGTCCCCTCCCATAGCATTAGAGGAGGGGGATAATCCAAGTCCAGTCTCCAATTTTTGGCAGCCGCAATCACCAAACGCTGCAATTTGGCCATCAGTCCATATCTCAACAACATTTGACGCAGAGCGTAATGCTGCCTCTTGGGTTTCGTCCAGTTCACCGCGCACCAATACCGTTTCCTGTTTTGCGGCAGCAAACGTCGCCGCTTGATCAGCGGGTGCTGATACCGGTATTGGCTGATATTCAGCGTCCAGTGTCAAACCTGGCAGTGCTGCTGCTTCGGTAGACATAAGATTATCCATTACGAAACCAGCTGGAACACGCATTTCAACAATAACTTTTCTAGTCATGACTTCCACCTCTTGGGTTAATAATTAACAACAGTAATGAACAGGCATAAAATAACTTGAGCAATTGCAGGGGCGATTTTAATCCCTCCGGGCGAATGAAAAGGAAACGAGAAATACCCCTGACTACCCGAACTGATAAGAGCTATACAATGTGTCGCTTGAAAGCCATTGGTGATTATTATGCCCACCGGTTTCCATAAATTTCTATCGGTGGATTCTGATATTGCGATAGGGAATTGTCTGATGCTCTCTAGGATTTTTCCTAGACAGCAATGCGGGTCAAACAGAATTGATTATTTACTGATGCTTTTCGATGCATGGATCCCATCAGGCAATCGGTGGGGCAAGGGTTGTTTTCAGTCTTGTATTATTGGGCTGCGGTTATGGTCTTCAATTTGGGGGAATTGCGTCGCAGGAAATTTGGACAAAGGGAAGATAAACGGCGAGTTAGCCGTTAGGACGTATTTCAGCCAGCGCCACCATAAAATGTGCGGCACTGGCGTGAAATCAGAAAGGAGAATTTATAAACAATCGGCAACAATATTCGCCAATCCGTAGGCCATTGCATAACGAATGAGTTCCACGCAGGTGCGCATCTCCAGTTTTTCCAAAATATTATGCTTGTGCGTGCTCACCGTCTTTACACTCAGGCACAATTCATCGGCAATTTTCGTCACGGTTGCCCCGGTGACCAACCATTCGAAAACCTGAAATTCCCGATCCGAAAGCTGTTCATGCGGCAATACCGATTGGGAGGCGATGGCATCTTCCGCCAGTTTTTCCGCAACGGCAGGCGTGAAATAATGGCCGCCCGCCGCCAATTTACGAATGGCGGCAATCAGGTTGTTGGGGTTGCTGTTCTTGGTCAGGTAACCGGAAGCACCGGCCTTCAGGGAACGCACGGCGTACTGCTGCTCCTCGTGCATGCTAAAGATGAGGATGGGCAGCCTCGGCTTGTCCATCTTGACTTGCTTGATAAGTTCGATGCCACTTCGCCCCGGCATCGACATATCCAAAATCAACAGATCGAAGCTATACGCATGAACAAACTGTATGACCTCAGAACCTGAAGCGGCCTCGCCAATCACCGTCATGTCCGTATAATCTGCCAAAATTTGCTTTACGCCCTGCCGGACCACTGCGTGGTCATCGGCGATGAGAATTCGAATCATTGTACCTCCTCTACATTTATCTTGGTATGGACAGGCAGCACGATCCGAACCTCGGTTCCTCCCGCCTGGATACGGGTAATCTCCGCAGTGCCGCCTAACATTCGGGCCCGCTCCCTCATGCCGAGCAGGCCCAGTGAATTCTGCTGGGTTAATGCATCATCGGAGATGCCTTTCCCGTTGTCTCGAATAGTGAGTATCAGGTTGCCATTTGTTTGCCGGATATTCACGGTAACCTCCTTCGCTCCCGAATGCCGTGCCACGTTGGTTAGCGATTCTTGCACCATGCGGAACAAGCCGGTTGCCAGCGCATCATCGCCGTTCAAGTCAACAGTCTCCAGGATCAACCGGCAAGGAATCCCCGTGTGTACGCCGAAATCTTCCGCCAGCCATTCGATGGCTGCAATCGGACCCAAATCGTCGAGCATGGTCGGACGCAGGTCACTGGAAAGCCGGCGGACCACCGTGGTGGTGGAATCCACGAACTGGATCAGTTCGGTGAACTTTTCCTTGAGTTCCGGCCGGTCTTCACGCAGCCTAGAACCTACCCACGCCAGTTCCATCCGAAGTGCCGTGAGCCTTTGTCCCAATTCGTCGTGCAATTCCCGTGCGATATGGGTGCGTTCCTCTTCTCGTACTGTCTCCAGCCGTGCCGAAAGGCGGCGTAATTGTTGATTCGCTTCCTCCAATGCCCGTTCGGATTGACGCCGCGCGGTAATGTCGATGTGGTTGATCACGACACCTATCGGCTCAGGTCCCAAAGGGGTAGCCGAGAGCAAAAACAATTTTTCTCCGGTTGGTCCATGGCAAAGGTATTCCACCATAAAGTGAGTTACTTCACCTTTGATGATAGCCTGCATTCCGGCCAATATTTTCGCCTTTTCCGCAGAAGCGTCGCAGGATTTTCGCACGCAACTGCTTAAGTAATGCCAGTAATTGGCACCTACACCCATATGATCGACACAGTCGTCACAGGATTCTTGCATGAAGCGCTTCCACGCATCATTGACGAGGATAATTTCACCATTGCGATCGATTACTGCCACATGGGTATTCATCGCATTGATAACCGATTGACCGAAATCAGTGATTTTGCGGCGCTCTTTGCTTAAGATAATCATGGATAAGCCTTGCTGTCTTGCCGGTTGAACCGATCGATCTTCGAGAAAATTGCCCAGCATTTCACCGGCCGAGTTGAAGCTGTTGTTAAGCGTTAGGGGGTTCGAAATAGCCATTTTTTCCATGAAAATATGAATCTTGGTTGACCATTAATTAACAGATGGAGATTTATGTTAATGAACTGATGTTACTGGGCAAATCAATAACTTATAGGACAAAAAAAAGCATAATAAATTATTGACACTTCGTTACTGCTGCGTAACATCAATCGTCAATATAAATTGTAGGCTTAAGCTTACGCGCGCTTTGAAAATATTACAATAACTCAGAAAGGTACAATAATGGGTATAGAATGGATATATAAAATATCCATTCTTGGCGCCTTCTTCATTTCTTGCCTATACAAAGTAGTGACCAGTTCAAGCCTAAAACGAAACCCGGCTCTAGCCGTATTACCGGGCAACATTAAACCGCCACTTAACGTCAATGGGTATTAATCAACAACGGTTCTTAAGGTTCCACCGGATTTTAATGAAGCCATTGCGCGTCAAGATCTGTGGCCTATTTTGATCTCTCAAATATTCCTGAAAAGGCCAGTTGAATTTATTTTACAGATATGAAGTGTTTCATTGTTGGTAATATTTCACAGATTTCATGTTGGAAAATCTATCAATAGGGTCAGACTTGATTGATTTGCTGTTGTGAGGGCTTGATTTCAATGGAGACTGACTCCTTTGATCTGATGATCTGATGGAGCAACAGTCAGTTACAAAACATCCAACTTTGCATAAGCCAGCATCAACCATTTGATGCCAACCTGCTTAAAATTAATCTGCACCCTCTCCTGCTCGCCCGCGCCTTCCGTTTGCAAGATCACGCCTTCGCCAAACTTGACATGGCTGACCCGCTGCCCCAAACGATATTGCCCCTGTGCCTGCAAAGGTGCCGTGTTGACCTTGACAGACGAAACCGGACGGCTCACCTCGGCACGCAGCCGCACTTCCTGGATACACTCAGCCGGTATCTCGCGCAAGAATCGTGACGGCCTAGGGTAACTTTCCCGCCCGTACAAACGCCTGGATTCGGCATAACTGATAGACAAATGCTGCATGGCACGGGTAATGCCCACATAACACAAGCGCCTTTCTTCTTCCAAGCGCCCGATATCATCCACCGATTGCTGCGATGGGAACACTCCCTCTTCCAGGCCCACCAAAAACACCAATTTAAATTCCAGCCCTTTTGCCGAATGCAAGGTCATCAATTGCACGCAATCCTCAAAATCATCGGCTTGCATATCTCCGGCTTCCAAAGAGGCATACGCCAGGAACATATCCAACTCACCCAGGTTTTCCATGCCTTCAAGATTGCTGTTAAAATCGAACAGCCGCGCCGCATTTACCAGCTCCTGCAAGTTTTCTACCTTTTCATCACCCTTATCGGCTTTTTCCTTGCCATGAAAATCAAGCAAGCCGGTTTTTTCAACCACCAACTGCACTTTTTCATACAGTTCTATGCCTTGAACCAGTTGATCCAGGTTTTTAATCAACTGGGCAAAACCCGCCAAAGCATTGCCTGCACGCGCGGTTAAGCGCCCCTGATCCAGCAACAAAAGCATCGCTGACCATAAAGAAATCCCCTGGTCACGGGCTATAGCGCGGATATCATCAACCGTTTTCATGCCGATACCGCGCGTTGGGGTATTGATAATACGCTCAAAGGACGCATCATCATGGCGATTGGCCATCATCCGCAAATAAGCCAAGGCGTTTTTAATTTCCGCCCGTTCAAAAAAGCGCAACCCACCGTAAACGCGATAAGGAATGGCGGTGGTCATCAACCGTTCTTCAAACTGGCGCGATTGGGCATTGGAACGGTACAAAATAGCCACATCATTACATTTGCCACCCTCATTGATCCACGCCTTGATGCGTTCAACCACAAAATAGGCTTCATCCTGCTCATTGAATGCGGCATACAAGGCAATCGGATCGCCATTGGCTGAATCCGTCCATAAGGCTTTACCCATTCGGCCGTCATTGTTGGCAACCACAGCATTGGCAGCTTTCAGGATAAATCCGGTCGAACGGTAGTTTTGCTCCAGTTTGATAACTTGATGATCGGGGTAATGCTTTTGAAAATTGTAGATATTTTCAACTTTGGCGCCGCGCCAGCCGTAAATGGACTGGTCATCATCGCCGACCACAAAAATATTGTCCTGGCCTTGCGTCAATAGCCGTAACCACGCATATTGCACGGTATTGATATCCTGAAACTCATCAACCAGCACCTGCCTGAACCGTTGTTGGTAAAACGCCAGCACATCCGGATTGTCGCGCAACAGTTCATGGGCCCGCAGCAACAGCTCACCAAAATCCACCAGTCCTGAACGCTCGCACAAGTCTTCATAAGATTGGTAGACTTTCAACAGGTTTTGCTGGTACAAATCATACCCAGCAACACAATGCCTGGCCCTGATGCCTTCATCTTTCTGGGCATTGATATACCACTGTATTTGTTTGGGTGGCCACTTGTCTTCATCCAAATTCAATGAGCCAAGCAGTCGCTTAATCAATCTTAACTGATCGGCGCTATCCATCACCTGAAAGGTTTCCGGCAATTTTGCCTGTTTGGCATGGCTGCGCAATAAACGATGTGCCAAACCATGAAAAGTGCCAATCCACATGGATCGTGCGGACACGTTTAACAAATCTTCAATCCGGCCGCGCATTTCTTTTGCGGCCTTGTTGGTAAAAGTCACCGCCAAAATACTTTGCATGGATATGTCCATTACCTGAATTTGCCAGGCAATGCGATGCACCAAAACCCGCGTTTTGCCGCTACCAGCCCCTGCCAAAACCAATACCGATTGGGAAGGCGTTGTTACAGCTTGGCACTGCGCGTCATTCAAAGAACGGATAAGCGCTGTCACAGCCTCATTTTTCGCGGCATTGATCGCCACTTCGATTTCACTGCCCACTGATGTGTATGCTCCTGAAGAGTGCAAAAATATTGATTAAGCTTTTACTTTACCACTAAATTTTAGGTTCGGGTATTGTCTCTGGTTTGACGCCTATGCAGTTTCCATATATCATTAATAAGTTATGTTATCTCGATTACCTGAATATATAGACCCTTTGCACCTTGCTGATAAGCGTGGTGAGCTGAAAGGACAAATACCCGTAAGCGATCTTGATCGTTTGAGTGATTTGCTGATGGCCGATACGGGTTCTGTAACGGTGATGCTTTTTTTTGGCCGTGATGGACGACTTCCCAAAATCGAAGGTGAAATTGAAGCAGAATTGAACCTGTGCTGCCAAAACTGTTTGCAGACTGTCGTTTGGCCAGTTAAACACACCGTAAAGCTCGGCATTGTCAAGACAATAGAACAGGCAAACAGGCTACCCGATGACTTTGAGCCCTTGTTGGTCGAAAAAGACACGGTATGTCTCAAAGAAATCATCGAGGATGAATTATTGCTAACACTGCCTACGTATCCTAAGCATCAACATAACTGTCTTGCTTTGCACACTGACATTACAAACACGGATACCAAGGCAGCAACCGGGCAATCGCATAAAAAAAACCCCTTTTCCATCTTAGCTAACTTAAAAAATACTGGAGAGTCATAATGGCAGTACAAAAGAGTAAAGTATCGCGTTCAAGACGCGGACAACGTCGTTCACACGATGCATTGACCGCAAAAACCCTGTCTCAGGATGCAATTACCGGCGAAACCCATTTGCGTCATCACATGACTCCAGATGGTTTTTTCAAAGGCCGTCAAATCGTTACTACTACCGGCGATGACGAATAACACTCATTCTCTGGCTTTAGAATGATGAACTGCCGGATCGACCCGGTTCGGCGTTTTTTATAATACCTCAGGAGTCATTCGTAAGCGTGAGCCTAACAATTTCTATTGATGCAATGGGCGGGGATTTTGGCCCAGAAGTGACCATACCCGCATCACTGGACTGCTTAAAAGACAACGCGGAACTGAAACTCATCTTGGTAGGCGATGAAACAGTTATCCGGCAGTATTTGTCACAATTACCCGGTGACTATCAGGATCGGCTTGTAATCAGGCACGCTTCGCAGCGCGTTGAAATGGACGAGTCGCCTTCCAAGGCATTAAAAAACAAAAAAGATTCCTCAATGCGCGTCGCCATCAATCTGGTACGTGATAGTCAGGCTGATGCGTGCGTCAGTGCCGGCAACACCGGTGCCTTGATGGCAACTGCGCGTTTTTTTCTAAAAATGATACCCGGCGTTGATCGGCCTGCCATTATTTCAACCTTGCCATCGATCTTTGGCCACACCCATGTCCTCGACTTGGGCGCTAACGTGGATTGCAGCGCCGAGCATTTGTTCCAGTTTGCCGTCATGGGCGCTGAACTGGTCAAAGCGGTTGAAAATATTGAAAATCCTACAGTTGGCCTACTGAACATTGGCGAAGAAGACGTCAAGGGCAACGAGCAGGTAAAAGCGGCCGCAAAATTACTGGAAGGCTCACATTTAAACTATATCGGCTATGTGGAAGGCAATTCTCTTAACGCAGGCAATATTGCCGTTGACTTGATCGTTGCTGACGGTTTTGTCGGTAATGTTGCCCTAAAATCCATTGAAGGTGCGGCTAAAATGATCAGTACAGCACTGAAAGCATCATTTTCAAAAAACCTGTTGACCAAATTGGCCGGTTTAATTGCCTACCCTGTGCTTAAATCATTCAAGGATCGCATAGACCCACGCTTATACAACGGCGCGAGTTTTTTGGGGCTGCGCGGACTGGTCATCAAAAGCCACGGCGGTGCCGACGTACTGGCGTTTAAAACGGCCATAAAACTAGCGGAAGTTGAAGTCAAAAAAGATGTGACGCGAAAAATCAGCGAACAAATCGAAAAAACCTTGGCCGTAAGGAAAAGCGCATGACGCGTTACGCAAGAATCATTGGCACCGGCGGTTATCTGCCGGAAGACATTCGCACCAATGATGACATATCGCAAACGGTTGATACCTCCGACAGCTGGATTTTTGAGCGCACCGGCATCAAAAGCCGCCGCATTGCCAAGCCCCATGAAACCGCTTCCAGCATGGCAGAAGCCGCAGCCAGGCAAGCCATAGAAGCGGCGCAAATCAATCCTGAAGACATTGATATCATTATTGTTGCGACCGGCACGCCGGATCGCGTTTATCCCAGTACCGGATGCCTGTTACAAAAACGCCTGGGCATAAAAAACTGCGTAGCATTTGATGTCCAAGCCGCCTGCTCTGGCGCCATCTTTGCCTTGAGCATTGCCGACCAATACATTAAATCAGGCGCAGCCCAAAAAATTCTGGTGGTCGGCTCCGAACTGTGTTCGCGCATTACCGACTGGACAGACCGCAGCACCTGCATTTTATTCGGTGACGGCGCTGGTGCAGTATTGCTTGAAGCCACAGATACACCAGGCATCTTGTCAACCCATATTCATTCCGACGGTGAATATGAGGACATGCTGTATTGCCCAAACCCGCAAGTCGCCACCATTGACAATGCCGGTGAGGCTGGCTTCATCCAAATGCGCGGCAATGAGGTTTTCAAGGTTGCCGTCAATACACTGGGCCAGATTGTAGATCAAACGCTGAAAGCCAATAACCTGCAAAAATCGGATGTCGACTGGCTGGTTCCGCACCAGGCCAATATTCGCATTATCGCCGCCACGGCAAAAAAACTAAAAATGTCGATGGAGCAAGTCATAATCACGCTTGAAGGCCAAGGCAATACCTCATCGGCCTCGGTGTTATTGGCATTTAATGAAGGCGTGCGCGATGGGCGCATACAACGCGGACAAATCATTCTACTGGAAGCATTTGGCGCAGGCTTCACCTGGGGTTCTGCGTTAATCAGATACTAACCAAACTCACATGACCCAAACTATAAATAATCTAGCATTCGTCTTCCCAGGGCAAGGTTCCCAGTCTGTGGGCATGGTCACAGATTTGGCGGACAACCATCCTGAAGTCAAACAACTTTTTGAGCACGCATCCGACATTCTGGGCAAAGACCTCTGGCGACTTGTTTCAGAAGGCCCAGAAGCTCATTTGAACCAAACCGACAACACCCAGCCTGCAATGCTGGCCGCTGGCGTTGCCTTGTGGCAAATCTGGTGCAAGCAAAGCCCAGTGCGTCCAGCTTGGGTTGCTGGCCACAGCCTTGGCGAATATACCGCATTGGTGTGTGCAAATGCCCTGTCTTTTGCAGATGGTATCCGGCTGGTTGCCCAACGCGGCAAGTTAATGCAGGAAGCCGTTCCTGCCGGCATCGGTGCAATGGCCGCCATTTTAGGGCTGGATGACACGCAGATCATCGACGTGTGTGCAGCCACTGCCGAAAACGAAGTGGTATCCGCCGTCAATTTTAATGCCCCCGGCCAAGTCGTGATTGCTGGCAATGTTGCCGCTGTTGAACGGGCTATCGCCGCCGCCAAAAACGCCGGAGCCAAACGCGCCGTACCCTTACCCGTTAGCGTACCGTCCCACTGCGCCTTGATGCGGCCTGCGGCAGAACAACTGGACAGCTATCTACAAAGCACCGTTTTTAGTGCCCCCGAAATGCAGTTGGTACACAATGTTGATGTCGCTACCCACAGTGACCCTGCGGCCATCCGTGAAGCATTAAAACAGCAACTTTACAGGCCGGTTCGCTGGGTAGACAGCATTAAATTCATGTCTGAACAAGGAGTCGGCCGCTTTGTGGAATGCGGACCCGGCAAGGTGCTGATTGGCCTTAACAAACGCATTGCCAAGGATGCCGAGCATTTCACTTTTTATGACAACGAAACTTTAAATAACGTAGTGGAGCAACTTAAATGACTAAACAAGTCGCTTTGGTGACCGGTGCCAGCCGTGGTATTGGCAGGGCAATTGCCGAAAGGCTGGCCGATGACGGTTTTTTTGTAGTCGGAACAGCCACCTCTGACAGTGGTGCAGATTCAATTTCAGCTTATTTGGGTGACAATGGCAAAGGCATGAAACTGGATGTCGCCAACCCTGAATCGGTCGCTGAAGTCGTCAAAACCATCACCGATACTTACGGTACACCCACAGTATTAGTCAATAACGCTGGCATTACCCGTGACAACCTGCTGATACGCATGAAAGACGAGGAATGGGACGATATCATCAACACCAATTTGACCTCTGTTTTCCGCATGAGCAAAGCGCTGTTGCGCGGGATGATGAAGGCCAGGACCGGACGCATCATCAATATTTCATCGGTGGTCGGCGCTACCGGCAATGCCGGCCAAGCCAACTATGCCGCTGCCAAAGCGGGTATGATTGGCTTTACCAAATCCATGGCCAAGGAAGTCGGCTCCCGCAATATTACCGTCAACACTGTAGCACCCGGCTTTATCGACACCGACATGACCAAAGAACTCAGCGATGACATTAAAAACACCTTATTAGCGTCTATTCCTTTGGCGAGACTAGGGCAAGCACAAGAAATTGCCCACGCGGTTTCTTTTTTAGCCTCTGAAGGTGCCGCCTATATCACAGGGGAAACCCTGCATGTCAATGGCGGCATGTTCATGCCTTAATATTGTGACATTATTGCAATATCAAGTATAATTCCCCCCGCCGTCCGGGAGTTCCGGAGACGGGGGTTTCTAGTAAAACTAATACAATACCATTGTGAGTGTCACGTTAACCGCTGATTGAGCTTACATTGTTTGAGGATAATAATTATGAGTAATGTTGAAGAACGAGTAAAAAAGATTGTTTCAGAGCAACTAGGCGTAAAATTAGAAGATATGTCTAATGAATCATACTTCGTAGACGATCTTGGTGCTGATTCACTGGATACCGTTGAACTCGTCATGGCTCTTGAAGAAGAATTCGAATGTGAAATTCCAGACGATAAAGCTGAAAAGATAACTACGGTTCAAGAAGCAATTGAATATGTAAAAGCCCACGCGTCATAAGCTGACTATTTAGTGGATGAAGCCGGTTTTCATCCACTAGTCGCAACACCCTCTTTATCACTTCTCCTTTATTGGTTTTTTCCTACGGTACACTACATTGAGTAAACGTCGAGTTGTAATAACTGGATTGGGGGCAGTCACCCCACTGGCGAATACGGTTGCAGAAACTTGGGATGGTATTGTCAATGGCAAAAGCGGTATAAGCGCAATAGATTCCTTTGATATTTCACCTTTCGCCAGCACATTTGGCGGTGTCATCAGAAATCTGGATATCACCCAATACATCCCCGACAAAGATGCCAAACGCATGGATGGCTTTATCCATTATGGTATTGCTGCGGGTTGTCAGGCGATAGACGATTCCGGTATTGAAGTTACCGAGGCCAATGCCGAACGTATTGGTGTTGCCATAGGCGCTGGCATAGGCGGCATTACCGGTATTGAAGAATGCTACGCCACTTATGAAAAAGGCGGGCCACGCAGAATCTCTCCCTTTTTTGTGCCCGGCAATATTATCAACATGATTTCCGGTAATCTGTCGATCAAATACGGTTTAAAAGGGCCTAATTTTGCCATTGTTACTGCTTGCGCAACCGGCACCCACAATATCGGTGATGCCGTAAGATTAATTCAACACGGTGATGCTGACGTTATGGTGGCAGGCGGTGCAGAACGTTGCACCACATCACCCACCGCAATGGGCGGTTTTGCCTCGGCGAAAGCCTTGTCGCGCCGTAACGATGCCCCGCAAGCCGCAAGCCGCCCCTGGGATAAAGACCGCGATGGTTTCGTATTAAGCGATGGCGCGGGGGTTGTGGTGCTAGAAGAACTCGAACACGCCAAAGCCCGTGGTGCAAAAATCTATGCTGAAGTCATCGGTTATGGCATGAGCGGCGACGCCTATCACATGACCAGCCCTGCACCGGGCGGGGAAGGTGCGGCACGCTGTATGCGCAACGCCCTGCGCGATGCCCAGATAAATGCTGATGTTATCGATTACATCAATGCGCACGGCACATCAACGCCAGCTGGTGATATTGGTGAAACCCAAGCGATGAAAACAGCTTTAGGCGATCATGCTTATAAAGTTGCGGTAAGTTCAACCAAATCCATGCTCGGCCACATGCTGGGCGCTGCCGGCGGTATTGAAGCAGTACTCACAGCGTTAAGCATTCAACATCAAATTGCACCGCCGACAATTAATCTGGAAAATCAGGATCCCGAATGTGACCTTGATTATGTTCCAAACGTCGCGAGAAACCTGGAAATAAATGTCGCCATGTCCAATTCCTTTGGTTTTGGTGGCACCAACGGAACATTGATCTTTAAACGTTACCCTTAACAATATGTTCAAATCCCTTTCTACCTATGATGCTGGTCAATGGTGAATACAAGGATCATATTCCAGTTGCCGATCGTGGTTTTCAATACGGGGATGGGTTGTTTGAAACAGTGGAAGTCAGGCAGGGACAGGCCGTATTTCTTGGGCGGCATATAGATCGCCTGCATAAAGGCTGCCAAAGGCTGCATATCCCTACCACTAGCCTTGACCAGATTGGCTTCGAAATAGAATTACTGTGTAGCAAATTCAACACATCATCGGCAAAACCCAGTGATTGTGTCCTCAAAATTATCGTATCACGGGGTTCGGGAGGACGTGGTTACCGCCAACCGGACATGATAGAACCTAGCCGAATCATCAGCCTACACCCCTACCCTGATTACCCCTCGACTTATCAAGAACAAGGCATTTGCGCCCGCTTTTGCCAAACACACTTGGGTTTAAATCCGTTATTGGCAGGCCTTAAGCATTTAAATCGCCTGGAGCAGGTCATGGCCCGCGCCGAATGGAACACGCCTGACATCCAGGAAGGTATCATGATGGACATCAACAACCATATTATTGAAGGAACAATGACAAATCTTTTCTTTGCCAAAAATGGTATTTTGCACACGCCGACCTTATCCCAGTCGGGCGTGTCCGGCATTATCCGCAGCATTGTCATCGAATTAGCCCATCGATATGATATTGCTGTCATTGAACATACATGTGATAAAAACAACCTGTTGTCTGCGGATGAAGTATTTGTCACCAATTCAATCATCGGCATATGGCCGGTCAAGCAAATCGAAACAACCCCTTACCGTGTAGGTATGCTCACTCGACGCCTGCAAATCTGGCTGGATCAATTAAAAAAAGAACAAAACCACCCTAATGTATAAAATCACCCTAAGCATATTGCTCATGTTAGCCGCCCTTTGCGGATGGTCGTGGAAGGAATACCAAAGTGCACGGCAAACACCGGTAGTTCCTGGCGAACAGGTTACTGTTGAAATACAGAAAGGTGACTCCTTTGAACAAATCACCGCCAAGTTACTGGAACAGAATGTCCGCATCAAGCCATTTTGGTTCAAAATAATCGCCCTTCAGGAAGGCGCTTCCAAAAAAATCAAAATCGGTGAGTATGATCTGAAAGGCGGCATGACCATCTCCGAGCTATTGGCGGTGTTAGTGGCCGGAAAACCACGACAATATGCGATTACTTTTCCGGAAGGTTGGGCATTCAAAGACATTTTGCAGGAAATAGCCAATAACCCCAACCTTAAACATACCTTGGCCAATACCGATTATCCGACCTTATTGTCCAGGCTGGGCGTTGACTCAAGCCATCCTGAAGGGCTATTTTTTCCTGATACCTACTTCTTTGAAAAACACACTACCGACCTTGCCTTGCTGAAAAGAGCTTACGATAAGATGCAAATTGTCTTAAACGAGGAATGGAACAAAAAAGAAGCCAATCTACCTTTAAAAACGCCATACGAAGCGCTTATACTTGCTTCCATCGTCGAAAAAGAAACCGGTGCAAAAGCTGAAAGGCCCGCGATTGCCGGTGTCTTTACCCGTAGGCTGGAAAAAGGCATGTTGCTGCAAACAGACCCTACAGTCATTTATGGCATGGGCGACACTTACCAGGGTAATATCACCGCTAAAGACTTAACAACCCCAACCACTTATAATACTTACACAATAAAAGGCCTGCCGCCAACACCTATTGCTTTACCCGGACGCGATGCCATAGTTGCCACACTGCATCCTGAAAAAGGCAACAGCCTATATTTTGTGGCTCGTGGCGATGGCACACACATTTTTTCAGACACACTGAAAGATCATAATACTGCGGTAAACACATACCAAAGGAAAAAAAGTGACTCACAAACCAGGAAAATTCCTCACTTTTGAAGGCGGTGAAGGACTCGGTAAAACCACCAACATCCCTTTTGTACAAGATTACCTGCAAGGCCGTGATATTCGGGTTGTCACCACGCGCGAACCGGGCGGCACCCAGCTTGCCGAAAAAATTCGCCAGTTATTGCTGGACACCAAGGGCGAAACTATTTTTGAACAAACCGAACTGCTGCTTATGTTTGCAGCAAGATCTCAGCATATTCAACATGTCATTAAGCCAGCATTAGCGCAGGGATATTGGGTATTGTGTGATCGCTTTACCGATGCCACTTACGCCTACCAGGGCGGAGGCCGTGGCATCAGCACTGACGCCATCACTTGGTTGGAACAATGGGTGCAAGGTGAATTAAGGCCAGATTTGACCTTATTGTTTGACGCCCCTATAGAAATCGGTATGGCGCGGGCGGCACAAAGAAAAGCCACAGTAGATCGTTTTGAAGCAGAAAAACTTAATTTTTTCGAGCGCGTCAGGGAAGCTTATTTGACCAAAGCCCAGCAAAACCCTGACAGGATCAAGACCATTAATGCCGAACAACCGTTACTACTTGTGCAACAGGACATTATTGCGGTGCTTGACGAACTAATTGGCCGTTTGCCCAATTCCGCATGAACTTAACATGAGCACCGTAAACCCCGTGTTACCCTGGCAACAGAATGACTGGCAGCATTTGCAACGCTATGTGTTGCAAAACCGTATTCCCCAGGCTTTGCTCATTAGCGGCAACAAAGGACTGGGCAAACACCTTTTGGCCAATCAATTCGCTGCTGCCCTGCTTTGCAGCAAACCGCACAGCGATGGCACAGCCTGCGGCCATTGTCAAAGCTGCGTGCTGTTTAATGCGCAAACGCATCCCGACATATTGCACATTCACCCCGAAGAAACCGGAAAAAATATCACCATAGCCCAGATTCGTAGCCTAACCGCCAAATTGACTTTAAAACCTCAGTTTGAACGCTATCGGGTTGCTATCATCAACCCTGCCGACCAGATGAATAACGCGGCCGCAAATGCTTTTCTGAAATGTCTGGAAGAACCTAATGAACGTACCAGCATCATCCTGATTACCGGCAAACCCAACCGTTTACCCGCCACTATTATCAGCCGCTGCCAAAAACTCAACATCACGCCGCCCGATAAAACCTCACTGCTTGCCTGGTTAAAACAAAACAACATCCACGATGATCTTGAGGTATTATGCAGTTTGGCTAAAAATGCACCCTTACTGATACAACAATACGTTACCGATCAGCACATCACTACCCGTAACGAATGCTTTAAGCAGTGGGCAGCTATCGCAAAACGCCAGAATCATCCCGTCATCGTAGCCGAACAGTGGCTCAATGTGCCGGAATCCGCATTACTGTTCTGGCTCACCAGTTGGGTGATGGATTTGATCAAATGCGTTTATCAGGTCAAAGCCGCGCATTTGTACAATCCGGACTTAACGAAACCCTTGCAAGAACTCGCAGGGCAACTAGAATTAACAGGCTTGTATAAATTGTATGATGTGTTGCTGCTCAGCCAGCAACGGCTAAATACCCAAATCAATAAGCAATTAATGCTGGAAGAAATCTTAATTGACTGGTCAAACCTTAACCCGGAGAGTCAACCATGGCAGAACAAACACCTAGACAAGGTATCTTATCCCTTGCAATAAAAGATAAAAGCGCCCTCTACGCCGCCTATATGCCCTTCGTAATCAACGGCGGCCTGTTTATTCCTACGAATCGGGAATACGAAATGGGGCAAGAGGTTTTTATGTTACTCAACCTCATGGATGAACCCGAACGCTTACCAATTGCCGGCAAAATCATCTGGAAAACACCGGCGGGTTCAGGCAGCTATCGGGCCTGTGGTGTAGGGGTGCAATTCAGTGACCAGGATGGTGGCATGGCGCGTAATAAAATAGAAAACTATCTGGCGGGAGCCCTGAATGCCGATCGCTCCACCCACACCATGTAACCAATTGAATTAATAATGCTTATAGACTCCCATTGCCATCTGGATCGTATCGACCTTTCACCTTACGAAAATGATTTCTCCCGTTTCATGGATGAAGCGGCCAACAGCCAAATTGAACATTTGTTGTGTATAGCGATTGATCTTGAAGCCTACCCCGCCATGCTGGCCTTGGTGGACAGTTTTTCGCAAATATCGGTGACTGCCGGCGTACATCCCAATACACGCGATTGCCACGATCCTGATGTTAACGAGCTGGTCAGCCTGGGACAGAATGACAGGGTAATCGGCATAGGCGAGACCGGACTGGATTACTTTCGCAGCGAAGGCGACCTGGAATGGCAACATCGGCGCTTTAGAAATCACATCCACGCTGCCAAAATCTTGAAAAAACCGCTCATCATCCACACCCGTGATGCGGGAGAAGACACCCTGAGAATTCTTGCCGAAGAAAATGCCGGCGAAGTCGGCGGTATTATCCATTGCTTTACCGAAAATTGGGCGTTTGCCCAAAAAGCCATGGATTTGAATTTTTATATTTCTTTTTCCGGCATTGTTACCTTTAACAACGCCAAAGAAATCAAGGACACGGCAAAAAAAATGCCGGCTGATCGTTTCCTGATTGAGACGGACTCACCTTATTTAGCGCCCGTACCGTTTCGCGGCAAACCCAATTACCCTACTTACGTGCGTCATGTCGCTGAACATATCGCGGATTTACGTGGCGTTTCGATCAATAAAATTGCCGATTTATCTACTGAAAACTTTTATACGCTGTTCAAATTCAACTAGAAAACGACTGCACTCAGCATTGGCAAAAACTTTGGCATCTTGCCGCAATAGAATTTCGGTTAAAATCGCCCAACAGAATTAATTCAGATAATGCCTATTATGGCAAAACAATAATCTCCCGCAACAGCGATGTCGCATAACACCCCGCAGGCAAGCTAAACTCAAGCTCCAATACGGTATCGTTTACAAAATGCCATTGCAAATCAGGCACATTGGCCCTCAAAGCACGGCGATCCATTTCCACGCCACAGGCAATCAAGCCTTGGGCAAGTTCTGGATAGGTATCAATAACCGCTTGTTCAAACGCATTCAAAGGCACCATCGGCTTGGCCAGGCCCCACAAAACACCTGTCGGATGTATGGCTTGGCTTTCAAGTCGGCGGGTAATGTCAGCATCCGGTTGTTCCGATTTAAAACTGGTGTGCGAGCCATCAAACATATAAACAGCATCGACAAGCGCCTGATTCCAGGTGGCATCCGTCACGCGGGCAGCCAGAATCTGATTGAACAGGAAAGACCGCGCTGCCGAAAGATAAAGACTGCGCTGTTCTCGCCCTACTTTAGCGCCCTGAAACATTGCCAGTGCCTTGTTGACATTATGCCCTTCATAACCAAACCGCTGTGAACCGTAATAATTGGCGATGCCGTGCGCTTTAATGGCTTCCAGTTGTTGCACCGCTTTTACCTTATCGCCTTGCCAATCACGCACGGTGATCTTAAAGCTGTTACTTGATAACACACCGCGTTTTAATTTTCGGGCATGACGCAGCGCTTGCAACACTTTGATCTTGTCTGATTCCAACTGCGTCCAGTCTGGATCGACTTTTCCTGGCAACCAGACACTAAACCATTGTGTGGTCACGGCATGGCGATCTTTAAGCCCTGCATAGCCAATATCCCGTTGCCGAACATCGGCGAATCGAGCCAATTGCCGAGCAACAAACTCGGTGTTTTCCCCGGTTTTCTGGATTTGCAAAAAAGCATGTTCACCATTGCCGGAAGGCTCAAAAGACAGGTTTTCCACCACGACAAAATCTTCCGGCATGTTGCGGATACTGCCAGTACCGGAAGGTGAGCCATAAACATAAGGCCAGATGGGCATTTCAATATTCATTAGCTCTCACAAAGGGTAAAATTCAGGTTTATCTGAACGGGACAACCCGCATAAAGCACCAAGCCATGAAAAAAATCCTATTGATGATTTTGCTATTATTTTGCAGTGTGTCTGCCGCTGAGATTTTCAAGTGTATATATAGATAAGCATGGCAAGGTGAATTATACCGACCATTACTGTGGAAAAACCGCTACCAGCGCAGTATTTAAACCCAAACTGGGCGTGTTTAAGCAAGAAGAACAAAAAGCCGTCGCCTTGCGCGCATCATCTGCCCCACAGCCTTTACAACGCAAGGCTTTCACATATCGATACGCGGCTCAAGGGATTGTCAGGGCAAGCGAATTTGCCTTTTTTATTTATTGAAAAATCAAAAATTACAAAAAAATGTACAATTTTTGATCGTTTTTTGTGCTTATAACTATCTGATTATAAAGTAATACTATTTTAATGTGCTTGCCCTGGGTGGGTACTCACCCCTATCCGTTTGGCAAAGGTATTGATGTATAATGGAAAATATAAATGTGTAAATAATATAAATTTTCTGGGGCTGTTTCCGTTTGGAAAAATATTCGCTATACCAAGAGCTAAAGCAAATTATTAAATTTTCAAGACATTGATTATAATTGTAATTAATTGAAGCAGAAAAAAATCCTAGTCTTTGGATTAATTCAACTTTACAAAATATAAAAAACATTGTAAAACCATAATACAGGTGTAACGATGTTTACCTGGCCTTATTTCTGCCGTTGCATCCTTATTTCCAGTGTTGCATAAGCATCCCCGGTGTACCTGAAAACAACTGAGTGTCCCTAGTACTCAGTCACATTTATTCTGTCGGGTAAATCGAAAGACCTACGAGGTTTTAAAAACCTCGTAGGTCGCACACTGGACAAAAATATACCCGACAC
>SBAV01000430.1 GCA_005239965.1 Methylobacter tundripaludum | reverse complement strand
CGATGCTGACCCGCGTTAAAGTCAAAGGGCTTAACGGCCAGTTCAGCACTGAAAAACTAACCCTGAACAGCCAGTTAATCGCGAAAAACGACCACGGGCTGTGGCAATGGCAAAACCATTCACGTCTACAGCAAGGCGCTATCACTATCGATCCCGTGCATTTTGAGGTTGGCACCAAGCCTGTGCTGGTCGAAGCCAAAGGGGTTTGGAAGGCAGATAACAAACACCTCACAGTTCAAACTCTAACCCTCACAAACATGAAAATAGCGGATGGAACGGTATTTGCCCAGGCAAAAATGGACAATAAAAATTGGCAGGTTGATTTGGATGCTAAAAATGTCAATACTAACCAGCTCAAACACTATTTTCCTTCGTTGCCGCTGCAATTAAAAAGCGGCAAAGCAAACATTACACTGATGGCATCGGGTATAGCTGTGGATGTTAAGCAAGTTAACCTGAACACTGTCCTTACACAAGTTGATGTACAAAATCAAAGCGGCCTGTTTGCCACGGAAAAATTGACGCTGGATAATCAGTTGAGCGCCCAAAACGACCATGGGCTTTGGCATTGGCAAAACCAGTCCCGTTTGCAGCAAGGCGCATTGTATGTCGATCCGGTGTATTTGGAAGTCGGCACACAACCGGTTGTGATCGACGCGAAAGGCCTGTGGAACCCCCATAAAAAGCGCGTCACTGTTGAGAATATCAATTACCAGCATCCTGGGACGGGTGCGTTAAATGGCAATGGCGTTGTCAGTTACGGTCAAAAAATACATCTGGACAAGGCCGATTTATCGCTACGCAGCCTCGGCTTGCAAAACCTGTTTTCGGTGTATATCAAACCGTTTTTTGATCCTGCCACTGTTGAAGGCGTGAGTTTAGAGGGGAATGCTCAAGGCCGTGTTATCTTGGCCAAAAATGCGTTAACCGATGCCTCATTACATTTTGACAAGCTGACAGTTAAAGATACCGGACATCGCTTGCGTGTTAAGCAGGGTTCTGGCGCAGTGAATTGGTCGAGTAAAATTTTCGAGACCAAATTGTCACATCTGGCGTGGCAGCAATTATCTTTGTTCAATTTGCCGATAGGGTCATCGCAGTTGGATTTAAGTGGTTGGGCGAATAATATTCGTCTTGCCAAACAAGCCAGACTGCCGTTTTTAGGTGGGGCAATTACCGTTAACCAGTTTAGTTGGTACACTAAAAAACAGGAAGAGCCGGATATTGCCTTTGCGGGTAAAATAGAAAATGTGTCATTGGAAAAATTATCGCGCGTCATGAAATGGACGCCGTTATCCGGCAAAATCAGTGGCCATATTCCCGGAGTCAGCTACTATGAGAAAACCTTGCGCTTGGGTGGCGAACTGACGATTAACGTTTTTGATGGCACTATCAAGCTGAGCAATCTGGCTTCAGTTGGGTTGTTCTCGGATTATCCCGTTGTCTACAGTGATTTTGAGCTGGACAATCTCGATCTTGACCAAATAACGCGCAAATTCGAATTCGGCAACATTACCGGCCGCTTATCCGGCTACGTTAAAGAGTTGACCTTGGAAAACTGGCTGCCAACGCGCTTTTTGGCGTGGCTGGGAACACCTGAAAACGATGATTCCAGCCATAGGATCAGTCAAAAAGCCATCAATAATATCGCCAGCATCGGCGGTGGCGGTGCGACTGATATACTGTCACGCAGCTTTCTGAGCATGTTTGAAACCTTCGGTTATGACAAAATCGGCATCGGTTGTTATCTGAATAAGGGCGTGTGCCAAATGATGGGTGTAAAAGCCACGCCACAAGGCTATTACCTGATTACAGGTGGCGGCCTGCCGAGGATAGATGTGATGGGCTATAATCCGCAGGTTGACTGGCAAGTATTAATGGAGCGCCTGGGCCGCATCTCGGCATCAGACGAGGTCATTGTTCAATAAACTGGAGTGAATTATGAAAAAAATATCCGTTTTAACGGCGTTACTGTTGACCGCCTGTGTCACCATTAATATTTATTTCCCGGCCGCCGCCGCTGAAAAAGTCGCGGATGAAATCATTAAAGACATACAAAGTGAGACGCCGAAAAAAGCAGAGCCTAAACCCAAAGCCGGATTATCCGGTTGGCAACTCAGCCTGTATCGTATGATTGACGGTGCTATTAGCCTGGCCATTTCATCAGCGCAAGCCGGTGAAGCGGATTTGTCGATTGACAGCCCAGACATCAGGCGCTTACGGGCCACCATGGAAAAACGTTTTGCCACCTTGCAGGTGTTTTATGGCAATGGTTCGGTTGGCATCAAATCCGATGGTATGTTGGCGGTGCGGGATCCGGCCAATATTGCATTGAAAGATAAAAATCAAATCAATAAACTGATTGCTGCTGAAAATGCCGATCGTATGGCGCTATATCAGGCGATTGCCAATGCCAATGGCCACCCGGAATGGGCGGCACAAATTAAATCAACTTTTGCTGGTCAATGGATCAGCAATGCGCAATCCGGTTGGTGGTATCAATCAGCCGGCACCTGGAAACAGAAATAAATCATGTCAAGATCAAGAAAAAAACCCTTGCCGACCACGCCCATTACGGTCTCCATACAATCTCTTACCCATGATGGCCGTGGCGTCGCGCATGTTGATGGCAAAGCCACTTTTATTGATGAAGCTTTGCCCGGCGAAGACGTGGAGTTTGTCTACACCGAAATCCGTAAAGATTACGCCGAAGGCAAGGTGGTTAACGTTTTAAAACCTTCGCCCATCAGGACTGAAGCGCCGTGTCCGCATTATGGGGTCTGCGGCGGTTGCAGTTTTCAGCATGTGGCAGCGTCCGCGCAAATTGCGGTTAAACAGGATTTGTTGATTGAACAGTTTAAACGCATCGGTAAAGTGGAAATTCCCAAGCTGTGGGAGCCGTTAACCGGTCCCCATTGGGGTTATCGCAGCAAGGCACGGATGGGGGTTAAGTACGTTGCCAAAAAAAATCGGGTGTTGGTAGGGTTTAGGGAAAGGCGGCATCAGTATCTGGCAGAAATCGACAGTTGCCAGGTGATGCACCCGAAGGTAGGGTTGAAGCTGATTGCTTTGGGCGAAATGATTGCGGAGCTAACCATTCGGGAAAAAATCCCGCAAATCGAAGTGGCTATTGGCGATACGGATTGTGTGCTGGCTGTGCGCGTACTGGAACCGCCAACCGAAGCTGATAAAGAAAAAATGGCCGCTTTTGCCAGGCAGCACGAAATTACCTTGTGTTTGCAATCCAAAGGCCCTGATACCATAGAGCCGCTCAATAGTGAAGACAGCTCAATGCTCACTTATTCTTTACCGGATCAGGACATTACCTTTAAATTTCGTCCTGCGATGTTCACGCAAGTAAATTACGAGATTAACCGTAAAATGATTAATCGCGTGCTGGATACACTGAATTTGAACAGAAACGACACGGTACTGGATTTGTTTTGCGGTCTGGGCAATTTTACATTGCCGATTGCCAAATATGCAGGGAAAGTCGTGGGTATAGAAGGCGATCAGCCGTTGGTCGATCATGCCCGCGAAAACGCGCGGTTCAATAACATGAGCAATGCTGAATTCTACACTGCCGATTTAAGCAAGGACATCAGCGATCAACCGTGGGCGCAGCAGAAATTCAATAAAATCATGCTCGATCCATCCCGTGCGGGAGCTTCGGAGGTGTTGCCGTATTTTAAAAAGTGGCAGCCTGAGTTGATTGTTTACGTATCGTGTAATCCATCTACCTTGGCGCGTGATGCTGGAATTCTGGTTAATGAGATGGGCTATACGTTGGTGAAAGCGGGGGTAATGGATATGTTTCCGCAAACGGCGCATGTGGAGTCTATGGCGGTGTTTAGGAAGAATTAGAACTATGGGTCGGAATAGCGGTAGTACTCAGTCAACTTAATAATGTCGGGTGCTGCAAAGACCTACGAGGTTTTAAAAACCTCGTAGGTCTCACATTGGTCAAAAATATACCCGACAAAT
>SBAV01000147.1 GCA_005239965.1 Methylobacter tundripaludum | reverse complement strand
TGATGGCAACAATAATTGGCACGTTAGCCGCTTTTGCATGTTCAACGGCTTCCTTGGTTTGTGGCATCACACCGTCATCAGCGGCAACGACCACGATAACCACGTCGGTCACATCCGCGCCCCTAGCCCGCATGGCAGTAAATGCGGCGTGACCCGGCGTATCCAGGAAGGTTACAGAGCCATGGTCAGTTTTGACTTGATACGCACCGATATGTTGGGTAATACCACCAGCTTCACCGGCAGCAACGCGTGTCTTACGGATGTAATCCAGTAATGACGTTTTACCGTGGTCAACATGCCCCATAATGGTAACAATAGGTGCACGCGGTTGTGGTATGCGATTGTCTTCAACTTGTGCTTCAGCCAGCATTTCTTTTTCAAGATCATCATCACTCTGCATAATGGCTTTGTGACCCATCTCTTCAACCAAAATAACGGCAGTGTCCTGGTCTATGGTCTGATTGATGGTTGCCATAATACCCAGCTTCATCAACTGCTTGATAACCAGGGCGGCCTTAACATTCATTTTTTGCGCAAGATCAGAGACGGTAATCATCTCCGGGATGGCAACTTCGTAAACAATCGGCGCAACAGGCATTTCAAACTGGTGCCTACTTTCAGACGGTGGATTTGCACGCTGAGGTTGTTGTTTACCTTTTTTCTTGCCTTTTTTGGCATCACGCCCGCCACCGCCACGCTCGTTGTCATCGAGCACCTTCTTTTTACGTAAAGCTTCCTGTTTTTCTTGTGCTTGCAGCCTTACCCGTTCGGCATTTTTATTGATGGAATCTTGCAATCGGCGATCTTTATCGTCCTGTTTCTTTTTGATTTCATCCAGTTCTTTTGCTTTAACAGGTTTGTCTATTTTAGCTTTTTTATCGACCTTAATGGTATCAACCAAAAATTTGTCTTCGATTTCCAGTTCTGGTTTAAGGTCGATATCCAGATCATCAGCTTTTACTTCAACAGTGGGTTTTTCTTGCGTTACTGGTTCTAACGGCTGTTGTTCAGTTTTAGCCTTCATATCAACTGCATCTGCGCTTACCTGAATCTCCTTTAACTGTTCATGTTCAGTAGGCGTTTCCAATACTTGAGGAATCACAGGCTCGACAGCAACAGGCTTGGCGGCTTCTTTTTGGTCTTCAGTTTCTACCGGCTCACGCTTGATATAGGTCTTCTTTTTACGGACTTCAACAGAAATTGTTTTAGGTGAGGTACCCGGTACATTGGCCTGTTTTATTTCAATAACTTTTCTGCGCTCCAAGGTTACGCGTCTGGGAGAATCGCCGCCACTGGACTCAATTTTGCCATGACGCTTGCGCAAGTGGCTCAACAGGCGCATTTTTTCGTCTTCAGTAATTACATCATCAGGGGAACTTGCCGATAATCCTGCCTCTTTCAGCTGTTCCAATAACCGTTCCAGAGGTATACGTACTACCTCAGCCAATTGCCGTACTGTTTTATCACTCATGTCCCCCCCTACCCTACTTCGTTTTAGCCTCAGCAAACCAAGGCTCACGCGCTTTCATAATCAACCGTGCTGCCCGCTCTTCAGTCATACCGGAAAATTTAAGCAAGTCGTCAATCGACTGTTCCGCCAAATCTTCCATCGTAATAACCCCGTCACTGGCCATATCATAAGCCAGCTCTTTATCCATGCCTTCCATTTCCAGCAAATCTTTGGCGGGTATCGCCGTTTCTATCTTTTCTTCAGCCGCAATAGCGATAATCAGCAGGGCATCCTTGGCTCGACTTTTTAGTTCATTAACCAAATCTTCATCAAAGCCTTCAATTTCCAGCATTTCGCTGACAGGCACATAGGCGATTTCCTCAACCGTGCTGAACCCCTCATCGACCAAAATTGCTGCAATATCGGCATCCACATCCAGCTGATCGACAAACATCTGCTTAACTTTTTCAGCTTCGGCTTCGCTGTTTTTCTCGGCTTTGGAAGCATCAATAACATTCAGCTCCCAACCGGTCAATTGTGTGGCCAAGCGTACATTTTGGCCGCCACGGCCAATTGCCTG
Organism: Methylobacter tundripaludum; assembly: GCA_005239965.1. GTDB lineage: Bacteria > Pseudomonadota > Gammaproteobacteria > Methylococcales > Methylomonadaceae > Crenothrix. Next base: position 6,385 of record SBAV01000147.1, on the reverse strand, counting down.
AGATAAATTGTCGGTACTTACCGCCAAATCCATGCTGTGCTTGTCTTCATCGACAACAATGGACTGAATTTCAGCCGGCGACATGGCGTTGATAACAAATTGCGCTTCGCTGGGATTCCATAAAATAATATCGATACGCTCGCCCGATAATTCATTGGTGACCGATTGCACCCTGGAACCGCGCATACCGACACAGGCGCCAACAGGATCGAGTCTTGGATCGTTGCTTTTTACGGCAATCTTGGCCCTGGAACCTGGATCACGCGCGGCACTGATAACCGAAATCATGCCTTCGCCCACTTCCGGCACTTCAAGACGAAACAGCGCTATCAACAATTCCGGTGCAGTGCGGCTGACAAACAGCTGCGGTCCGCGCGGCTCAGAACGGACATCTTTCAGGTAACCCCTGATACGATCGCCGATACGAACCGGCTCACGGGGTATCATGTCTTCTTTGGCAATCAGCGCTTCAACATGACCGCCCAGATCCAGGTAAACGCTGCCTTTTTCAATACGCTTAACAATACCGGTAATCAGGTCGCCAACACGCGATTTATAGGCTTCAACAATTTTTCTGCGCTCAGCTTCACGCACTTTATGAATAATAACTTGTTTGGCGGTTTGCGCAGCGATGCGTCCAAAATCGACCGACTCAATTTCCTCTTCGATAATATCGCCAACTTGAGCGTTGGGGTTGTCGAGCCTTGCTACATCCAGAAGGATTTGCGTGGTCGGAAACTCCACGTCACCGTCAATCTGTTGATTTGGCGCAACCACTTCCCATTGCCTGTAAGTTGAATAATCGCCGGTTTTTCTATCGATAGCGACTCGTGCCCTAATCTGGTTGACATGACGTTTGATGGTTGCCGTTTCCAATGCCGATTCTATTGCCTGAAAAACAATTTCCTTTTCAATTTCTTTCTCATTCGAAAAGACTTCAGCCACCAACAAAATTTCTTTATTTGCCATTGTATCCTCCTTTCTAAATTAAATACTCAGGCACCAAACGCGCTTTGCTCATCGCATCAAACGGAATTTCAAAAACCTGATCTGCTTCTCTTAGCAGCACCACATCACCCTGAATACCTTCAATCACAGCAGTAATTTTACGTCTACCCGCTATTGATTTGTATAAATGTACCGTTACGCTACTGCCGATGAAGCGCTCAAACTGGCTGACTTTAAAAAAAGGCCTGTCTGCCCCCGGAGAGGATACTTCCAACTGATATTCGCCCTGTATGGGGTCTTCAACATCCAAAACACCGCTAATCTGATGGCTTACTTTGGTGCAGTCTTCAAGCAAAATTCCCTTTTCGCTGTCAATATAGATTCTTAACAGACCATGCTTTGGATGCGGATTGTAGTCAATCCCTACGCATTCATAACCTAAACCTGTAATAATTGGTTCAATTAAATTAACCAAATGTTCGGGAGCCTGTCTCATTTTTCCCTCACTTATTTCTGCACATAAAAAAAGAGCCCAAGGCTCTTCCATTGATAACCCGATACTGGCCTTAGTTTCTAAAGGCCAGAAAACAAAAAACCCCTACAAAGGGGTTCATTAGGCAATTCCTGTTTTGCCTCAGTTTGCGCATCCATGCCACATAAATGTTTATGGTAGCGGGGGCAGGATTTGAACCTACGACCTTCGGGTTATGAGCCCGACGAGCTACCAAGCTGCTCCACCCCGCGATTGATTTATGCCATTATAGACACTTTACGAATTTTAGCAACTTAATTTATATAGACTTATCTCACCGATTACCCGTAAGAAAAAAATCCAGCTTCTTCAAGCCACCTCAAGAAGCTCAATAATCTATGGCAAATAGCCCGCCATGCTATTTCAATTTCGCAATGAGCATTTTGTTCACTTCTGCCGGATTAGCCTTGCCCTGCATTTCTCGCATTACCTGGCCGACAAAAAAGCCAAATACCTTATCTTTGCCACTACGGTATTGTTCAACCTGATCCATATTGTTAGCAATGATCCTGTCGATAATGGCTTCTATGGCCCCCGTATCGCTGATCTGCTTTAAGCCTTTGGCATTGATGACATCATCGGCGCTAACCGGATGCTGCCACATTTCTTCAAACACCTGTTTGGCTATTTTCCCTGAGATGGTATTGTCGCTAATGCGCGCCAATAAACCTGCCAGGCGTGGATAATCCACAGGCGATTCCGTAATTTCCAATCCTGCCTTATTAAGAGCAGCGGAAAGTTCACCATTAATCCAATTTGCACACAGCTTGGCTTCACAACCGGACGCTTTGACTGTCGCCTCAAAATAGTCGGCCAGCTGGCGTGATGATGTCAACAGCACCGCGCTTTCTTCATCTAGGCCGTAAACATCTTTAAAGCGTTGTTTTTTAACTAAGGGTAATTCAGGCAACTGCGCCTTAATTTGTGCTTTAAACTCTTCACTGATGTGTACTGGCAGCAAATCGGGATCAGGAAAATACCGGTAATCATTCGCCTCCTCCTTGCTGCGCATGGAGCGGGTTTCATCTTTTACCGAATCGTACAGGCGGGTTTCCTGCACCACTTTGCCACCGCTTTCTATCAATTCAATCTGCCGTTCAATTTCATGGTTGATGGCTTTTTCAACAAATTTGAAAGAATTGATGTTTTTTATCTCGGCACGCGTACCGAATTCTTTTTGTCCTTTAGGCCGCACTGAAACATTGGCATCACATCGGAATGAGCCTTCCTGCATATTGCCGTCACAAATGCCCAGATAACGCACCAGCTCGTGCAATTTGCGCATATAGGCCACCGCTTCTTTAGCCGAGCGCATATCCGGCTCGGAGACAATCTCCAGCAACGGCGTGCCGGCGCGATTCAAGTCTATGCCCGACATGCCATGAAAGTTTTCATGCAAGGATTTTCCGGCATCTTCCTCCAAATGGGCGCGGGTAATGCCTATGCGCTTAATTTCCCCCTCAACCTCAATATCCAAATGGCCCTTGCCAACGATAGGCAAATCCATCTGGCTGATCTGATAGCCTTTGGGCAAGTCCGGATAAAAATAATTCTTACGGGCAAAAACAGAATACGGTGCGATATGCGCTTCAATAGCCATGCCAAAGGTAACCGCCATACGTACGGCTTCCTGGTTTAACACCGGCAAAACACCAGGCAATCCTAAATCGACTGCACAAGCCTGGGTATTCGGCGCGGCACCATAAGCCGTCGCCGCTCCTGAAAAAATTTTTGATTTTGTGGCCAGCTGAGTGTGAATTTCCAGGCCTATTACGACTTCCCAATTTTCCATATTCGTTCCCTACTCAAAACCTTTAGGACTTTTTTCATGCCAACCGGTAATTTTTTGGTACTGATGGGCAATATTCAACAATCGGTCTTCAGCAAAATAATTGCCGATAATATGCAATCCGACCGGCTTGTCCTGTACAAATCCTGCTGGAATGGACATCGCCGGCAAACCGGCCAAATTAATGGCGATGGTGTAAATGTCGGATAAATACATTTCAATAGGGTTGTTTATTTTTTCACCGATGGCAAATGCCACCGACGGTGCTACTGGCCCCATGATGACATCGACCTCCTGCAAGACGCGCTTAAAATCTTCGGTAATTAAGCGCCGCACTTTTTGTGCCTTTAGGTAATAAGCATCATAGTAACCAGCGGACAGGGCGTAAGTTCCCATCAGGATGCGGCGCTTGACTTCCTTGCCAAAAGCCTCGCCGCGTGAACGCACGTACAAATCGGTTAAATCCACCGGATCTTTGCACCGATAGCCAAAACGCACGCCGTCAAAACGCGACAAGTTAGCCGAACATTCAGCGGAGGCAATCACATAATAAGCAGGAATCGCCAAATTTAGATTGGGGATGGAGATGTCTTTGACAGTTGCACCTAGCTTTTGATATTCCTTTACGGCCGCCTCGACCACTGCCGCGACACCAGAATCCAAGCCGTCACCAAAAAACTCTTTGGGCAAGCCGATAGTTAAGCCGTCCAAGCCTTTATTAAGGCTTTCAAGGTAATTGGGCGCAGGACAATCGACACCGGTTGAATCTTTCGGATCAAAGCCTGCCATAGCCTGTAACAAAATAGCCGTATCTTCAGCGCTACGCGCCATTGGCCCGCCTTGATCGAGACTGGACGCATAAGCAATCATCCCGTAGCGGGACACCCGGCCATACGTGGGTTTCAAGCCGGTAATGCCGCAATGTGAGGCCGGTTGACGTATTGAGCCTCCAGTATCCGTACCCGTCACACAAATTGCCAAGCGGGCGGCCACCGCTGCTGCTGAGCCACCGGACGAACCACCCGGCACGGCAGCCTGATCCCACGGATTTTTCACCGCACCGTAATAGCTGTTCTCATTGGATGAGCCCATCGCAAACTCGTCCATATTGAGCTTGCCCAGCATCACCGCACCGGCATCATTCAATTTTTTGACAACGGTTGCATTATAGGGCGCAACAAAATTATCGAGCATTTTGGAACCGCAACTGGTTTTAACGCCCCGCGTACAAAAAATATCTTTTTGCGCGATTGGGATTCCGGTGAGTAAATCTGCATCACCGTTAGCAAGCTTTAAATCAGCGGCCTTGGCAGCTTGCAAGGCGAGTTCTTCAGTGACTGTAATATAGGCATTAAGCGTTTCATGCTGCTTAATTCTATTTAAGAAAGATTGCGTCAATTCAACGCTAGTAAATTCACCAGCACGCAATCCCTTCGCCAGTTCAATAATGGTTTTATTGTGCATAGCCGTATCCTTACTCAATAACCTTAGGCACTAGATAAAGCCCCGCCTCAACTTGTGGTGCAATCGCTTGAAATTGTTCATGCAAATCGTGTTCAGTGACTTCATCGGCTCGTAGACGCTGCGCCTGATCCATGGGGTGCGCCATAGGTTCTATACCATCGGTATTCGATCGCCCCATCTGTACCATTAAATTTAACATGTTCGATAAGTCATTGGCATAAGCCTCAATATCGTGTTCATCAATTCCTAATCGCGCCAAATGCGCAATCTTCTTCACATCATCCGCCGTTAACGACATTTTTTTACCCAAAAAAATAAATTTTTACATACACAAACAAAACTTATTGGCTAAGCATTGCTGAATCAATTCTGCAGGGAACGACGTATCTACTTTAAAAAACAGGACAAATCATATAATAAAAAATTTAACAAATTGATTTATAATAATTTTTTTATTAAAAATCAACTTTTACCCTAAAAATTTAAAGTAGATACGGCGCAACGATGCCCCCCCCCTAATTCAAATATAGATATAAAACCCTTAGCTGGTCGCGAGGCATATTGTCAGTTTTTTTTGCGTTTTAAAGAAGCTTTCTTTATTAGCCAGTGTTTAAAAGCGCAATGTCTTTGTTATTCAACAAAATAAAAAATAGGCATGTTTTTTGCTTGCCTTTTATTTGAGCTTAATTGGTTCAGCTAAAAATTAAATTTGAAAGTGGCACTGTCTTTTTGCGCTTAACTGGCTAAATCCTTAGATGCAGTAAACTTTTTTGAAATGCGCACTACGTTTGGTAGTAGGGCATTAATTTCGAGACTATGTTTTTTACGCGCATTTGAATTAGGTTAGCTATATGATACTTTATATCTTGCTCAAATACCCGCTTGATTGATAAAGTAAGCTTATTTTTATTCCCTACTAAAGGATACAGGTAGAAATGTTCAAAAGAATTCGCGGTTTGTTCTCCAACGACTTATCCATTGATTTAGGAACCGCTAACACATTGATTTATATGCCGGGGCAAGGAATTGTGCTCAATGAGCCCTCGGTTGTTGCCATTAAGGAAGATAAAGTTCGTGGCCACAAAACCATCGCTGCCGTTGGCGCTGATGCCAAACAGATGTTGGGACGGACACCCGGTAATATCACTGCAATACGCCCCTTAAAAGATGGCGTTATCGCTGATTTTGCCGTAACTGAACGTATGCTGCGCCATTTTATCGAAAAAGTGCATGAGAGCAAATTTCTACGTCCTAGCCCACGTATTTTAATTTGCGTTCCTTGTGGCTCGACCCAAGTTGAACGCCGCGCTATCCGTGAATCTGCCGCCATGGCCGGTGCTCGCGAAGTGTATTTAATTGAAGAACCCATGTCTGCGGCCATCGGCGCTGGCCTTCCGGTGGACGAAGCTTCAGGCTCTATGGTATTGGACATCGGTGGCGGCACATCCGAAGTGGCGATTATTTCAATTAACGGCATCGTATATTCCTCCTCAGTACGCATTGGCGGGGACCGTTTTGATGAGGCCATCATCAGTTATGTGCGCAGAAATTACGGAACATTGATTGGTGAGGCCACCGCCGAACTCATAAAAATTGAAATTGGCGCAGCTTACCCAGGTAGCGAAGTCAGAGAAATAGAAGTCAGAGGCAGA
>SBAV01000065.1 GCA_005239965.1 Methylobacter tundripaludum | reverse complement strand
GGGTACGGGCGTTAATGCGCACCCAGAATTCGCAGGGCAATTCGCCACTTTTTTAAGCCAGGAAACCGGCCTGCCTTTTGAACCGAATGTATCATTTTTTGAAAGCTTAAGCACCCAGGATGCGATGGTTGAATTATCGGGGCAGCTTAAGGTTATCGCTGTCAGCTTGATGAAAATTGCCAACGATTTGCGCTGGATGAACAGCGGCCCTTTGGCAGGTCTTGGGGAAATAGAGCTTATTGGCTTACAGCCTGGCAGCAGCATTATGCCGGGCAAGGTTAATCCGGTGATTCCGGAAGCCGTTGCAATGGTTGCAGCGCAAGTGATTGGCAATGATGCTACCATTACCATTGCTGGCCAGTCAGGCACATTCCAGCTGAATGTCATGCTGCCGGTGATAGCGTATAACATTCTGCAAAGCATAGACATTCTGGCCAATGTCAGCACCGTGCTTGCCGATAAAGCCATTGCGGGGTTTACCGTCAGGACCGGCAATTTGCAGCAAGCCTTGGCCAAAAATCCTATTTTGGTGACAGCGTTAAATCCAATTATCGGCTATGCCAAAGCCGCTGAAGTGGCCAAGGCTGCTTACAAACAAAAGCGTCCTATCATTGATGTTGCTGCAGAGATGACCGATTTATCCGTGCGGGAGCTGGAAAAACTGCTTGACCCTGCCCATTTAACACAAGGTGGTATAAATCAGTAGTGGGCATCGGAAATAGCGCACACAATAACAGCCTGGATTTAGGTTGGCATGCAAAAATCCACTTCTGTCATTTATACCAATGTTCTCACCTGTTGCTATGTAAAAGGTATAATGAAAAAATGAAAATCTATATCTTTTATTTAGTTCAAAAATGTTTTGCTCAGTTATGTTTGTGCCCAACATAGGATTGAAATTTTTTTTGTGGCCCATTTGGAGTTATTTAATGCGTGTTATTCTTTTAGGCAGTCCCGGTTCTGGAAAGGGAACTCAGGCTCAATTTATCACCGAAAAATACGGTATCCCTCAGATTTCAACCGGCGATATGCTGCGGGCGGCGGTTCGTGCGGGCACTCCTTTGGGCATAGAGGCTAAAAAAGTCATGGACAGCGGTGGCCTGGTTTCCGACAGTATTATTCTGGGATTAATCAAAGAGCGCATTGCCCAGGCAGATTGTGCCAATGGTTTTTTGTTGGATGGCTTTCCACGTACCATTGCGCAAGCCGAAGGGCTTGAAGCAATGGGCGTTAGCATCGATACGGTAATTGAAATTGCGGTGCCTGACGAAGAAATTGTTAAGCGTATGGCGGGGCGGCGCATGCATTTGGCTTCTGGAAGAACCTACCATGTTGAGTTCAATCCGCCTAAAGTTGAAGGCGTAGACGATGTGACCGGTGAGCCATTAATTCAACGTGACGATGATAAGGAACAAACCGTACGTAAACGCCTTAGTGTATACCACGAACAAACCAAGCCATTGGTGAGCTATTATTCAGCGATTGGGCGCGGCGTTAAGTTTAGCTCCATCATTGGTGTCGGTAATGTTGATGAGATTACTGCAAAAGTTTTTGCTATATTGGGATAATAAATAATATGCCAGTTCAAATGTTACGGCTGTGCAGTTTTTTCAGTAGGCTATTGTAAATACAGATTTATAGTTAATGATAATGACAAAAAATATAATGCACTTCCCTCGAAAAATACGAACAGCGCCATTATTATGGGCAGATAAGGCTGAGTTTACCTTAGTTTTGGAAGAAGGTGCCAGATATGACTAAAGCCTATAATGTTGCTGTGGTGGGTGCAACGGGTGCTGTCGGCGAGGCCATGCTCTCCATTCTTGAAGAGAGGAATTTCCCGGTCGGCCAGGTCTATGCTTTGGCTAGCAGCAAATCAGCCGGAAAAAGAATTCCCTTTAAGGGCTCTTCTTTGGTGGTGCAAGATTTAGCGGAATTTGATTTTTCCAAAGCCCATATCGGGCTATTCTCAGCGGGCGCTTCGGTTTCCGCTGAATATGCGCCAAAAGCGGCGGCGGCAGGTTGTGTGGTGATTGATAACACCTCGCATTTTCGCTACGACGATGATGTTCCTCTTGTTGTCCCGGAAGTTAACCCTGAAAAAATTGCCGATTATAAAAATCGCGGCATTATTGCCAATCCGAATTGTTCAACCATTCAGATGCTGGTTGCGTTAAAGCCTATTTACGATGTTGCCGGAATTGATAGAATCAACGTCTGTACTTATCAGGCTGTTTCTGGGACAGGCAAAAAAGGCATTGAAGAAGTGGTCAAACAAACGGCCAAGTTACTTAATGGTCAACCCATTGATATGCCAAGTGTTTATCCCAAGCAGATTGCTTTTAACGTGTTGCCGCAGATCGATGTCTTCCTTGATAATGGTTATACTAAAGAAGAAATGAAAATGGTCTGGGAAACGCAAAAAATCCTGGGCGACAATAAGGTTAAAGTTAATGCAACCGCCGTGCGTGTTCCTGTATTTTATGGGCACTCGGAAGCTGTTCACATTGAAACGCTAACCAAAATTGATGCGCTGGCAGTCAGGGCATTGCTTGAAAAAGCGCCCGGCGTAACCGTAGTTGACGGGCGCGTAGCCGGTGGCTATCCGACTGCGGTGACCGAATCTTCGGGGAATGATAATGTATTCGTAGGACGCATCCGGGATGATATTTCTCATCCTCAAGGTATCGATCTTTGGGTTGTGGGTGATAATGTACGTAAAGGTGCCGCGTTAAATAGTGTGCAAATAGCGGAAGTGCTAGTAAAAAATTACATCTAGGCTAAGCTTGTTTATATATTTGACTTGAGGTGGTACAAGACTGTGGTTGATTTTTGTTTGGGAGAGCGGATGTGCGCAGATTAACTAAAACTCTGGCGGTGATGTCGTTATTAGCTCCGGCTAGTGCTTATTCGCTGGGGATAGGTAGTATTAAAGTGCATTCCGGACTTAATCAAAATCTTAATGCTGAGATCGCTCTGATCAGATCCGCAAATGAAGAGGTGTCAGATATCAAGGTTACCTTGGCGCCGCCGGCTAAGTTTGATGAAGCGGGCATACCGTGGTCAGCTTTTTTATCCAAGATCAAGCTTGAGCCGGTTGTCAAAGCCAATGGTTCGACTGTCATTAAAGTCAGTTCCAACGAAGTCTTGAAAGAGTCTTTCCTGGATTTTTTGCTGGAAGTAAGCTGGCCTAAAGGCAGTTTGTTCCGTGAGTTTACTGTGCTGCTAGAGCCGCCGGTATACCAAAAGGTTTCGTCGGCGCGTGTTCAACAGTATGAAAGTTTCGAAGAAGCACCACAGCAGCAACCGGTAAACGAACAACCGAAGCGCCACGTTGACACGCCTCCTCGGCAGCGCCGCCATGTTGTTCATATAGATCGTAGGCGCAACGTTACCCGCAAACATGATACCTTGTGGAAAGTGGCTGAAAGGGTTAGAAGAGAGGGTGAGCCAACTGTTGAGCAAATGATGATAGCCATTTACGAGGCTAATCCGCATGCGTTCTATAAAGACAATATCAATGCTTTACTGCCAAACAAAACGCTCAAAATTCCTAAAAAAGAGGATGTTTTAAGCTTATCGCAAGACCAGGCGTTGGCCGAATTTAATGAGCAAATGCGTGCCTGGAAAAATAATGAGCCAGTTGCTGCTCGTGAGGAAGCCGTCGCCCCAGCTAAAGCAGCTGTTGTTGATAAACAGTTAACCTTGGTTGCACCTACAGAAACGCCTGTCGCCGAGGATGCGGCAACCAGCCTTGCACAGGAGACCCCGCCTGAACCCGGCAAAACAGCTGGTGAAAAACCTAAAGCGGGTGATGCCAATGGCCAAGGTGGTGAGGCTAAGAAAGGCGTTAATGTCGTTGCGCCGGTTCAAGACGTAAAAACTGACAAAGTGGCAGAGCTTGAAAATCAGCTGGCTATCATCCAAAAAAATCTGGCGGAAAAAGAGCAGCAATTAAAAAGCTTGCAGAGCGGTAGCAAGCCGTTGCCGACCGAGCCGGCGAGTCCACCGGCCAAGGAAGTTGAAATCGCAACACCGGTTATTAAAGCGCCTAAGCTCCCCAGCGTTAAACCGGAAACAAAGCCCCAGATACAAAGCCCGCTTGTAGAGACGCCTGCTCCCGACACAACCTCGCTCTGGTTAGCAGGGATTGGTGGTGGCTTATTGGCGTTGATTGGCTGGTTATGGTGGAGAAAACGCAAGTTTGATGAGCAATTTGACGGCGAAAGTATGTTTGCGCCGTCCAGCATGATTAAGACTGGCCACTCCACACTAAAACCGGCCAGTAAGGCAACCAATACGCCGAGTGCAATTGCCGCTGGCGGCCCATTGGAAGATAATTCTTTTCTTAACGAATTTACCGCCAGCGATTTTGAGGTTTTCGATACTTCGCATGTAGAAATTGATCCCATTTCGGAAACTGATGTTTATCTGGCTTATGGCCGATATCAGCAAGCCGAAGAACTTATGCGCCAGGCAATTAAAGATCAGCCAGACAATGATGAATACAAACTGAAGTTGCTGGAAATTTTTT
>SBAV01000084.1 GCA_005239965.1 Methylobacter tundripaludum | reverse complement strand
CTGTTGCAGATCAAAAAGTCTGTGTATAAATCTAATTTTTCTTTTTCCATTGGGAAATAATACACATTTTTTAGTGGCGGGTGCGTAACATCAGTTACTCATTTATTTTCTTATCTGAGTCCGTTGGATGCTGCCAATCGAGTTCTGCGATTTCGGGTCGCCATGACACCGCATATCCATTTAGATACCTCAGATCAACAACGTCCATTTCATCGATTCTATCTTGTCCTAATATTGGCACTGTTTTCAAAAAACGTTGCAATTTTTTTAAAGGATCGTTACGACCCATTACTATTTGCATACCACTCTTCAATTTAATTTTCCATGTCCACCGTTCGCTAATAGTAAATTCAGCCAATTCCATGGACTGATCTGCCAATGCCGTTTTAATGCCTTTCATCACTTCCAACACTTTTTTCTGTTGTTGTATTGGGCCTTCAATTATCGGAAGCCCTTGAAAATGTTTAATATTTCTGGGTGTAAATATATCGCCACGTTCCGTAATTAAACTCTTTTCCCCCCAACGAACATAGGCTTTTTTTTCATGCACCTTGATATCAATCGTATCCGGCCAAATACGCTCAACCGTTGCCGACTTAACCCACGGCAACGATGCAACAGTAGCCTGTATCGCCTGCATGTCAACATCAAAAAAATCTGTTGTAACCAACGGCTGCAAAACCAATTTTACTTCGTCTTTGCTCAGGTATTGAAAAACCCCTTCAGTTCTAACGTAGCGAATAGGAAAAGACTGCTTTATGTTTTCTTCTACAAAATTACGCCCAACCACGCACGCTGTGCCGACAAGCAACAATACTGCGGCCAGTAAAATTTTGCTGCTTGCACTCTTCATTACCCGAAGCTAGTTTCCAACACGCGCCAAACCAATTCTTCAAAAGAGATACCGGCTTGCCTGGCCGCCATTGGAACTAAACTATGATCAGTCATACCCGGCACTGTGTTAATTTCAATAAGTTGGGTTACACCCGAATTATCAATAAACATATCCACCCTCGCCCAACCTTTTACATCCACGGCCTGACTGGCCATTAACGCCAGATTTTTTAAGCGCGATTCCTGCTCTTCGTCTAAGCCGCATGGACAGTGATATTGGGTTGTGGTGGCATTATACTTGGCCTCATAATCATAAAATGCATTAGGTGTTTCCAGACGAATAGCCGGCAATGCCTCGCCATTTAAGACGGCAACCGTGTATTCCTTACCGGTGACCCAAGCTTCTGCGTAAACATCGCAGCAAAATTCTGCCGCCACTTCCAATGCCTTAAGCAATTCGTCGCGGTTATTGGCCTTGCTCATGCCTATACTGGAACCTTCCTGTGCCGGCTTAACAATTACAGGGAAACCTAATTTTTCAATGCAAGGGCCAATATCGCTTTCATCTTTTAGCACATACCATTTGGGAGTGGCCAGCCCATAGCCCTGCCAACACAATTTGGTCCGCAGCTTATCCATACTTAACGCAGAAGCCAACACGCCACTGCCGGTATAAGGAATGCCCATGACTTGCAAGACGCCTTGCAAGACACCATCCTCTCCACCCCGGCCATGAATAATATTAAATACCCGATCAACCTTGACCCGGGACAAAGCATCGATCACACTGCCTGTCACATCAACGGCGATAACATCCACGCCTTGGCTTTTTAGCGCCTCGTAAACCGCAGCGCCACTACGCAAGGACACTGGCCGCTCCGCAGCCGAACCGCCCATCAAAACGGCAACCTTACCAAATTCTTCTGGTTTTTTAATCACTTATATCCTCGCATTTTCTCCCACCACACAAACTTCCGTTTGCAAAATGACACCATGTAAATCCTCAATCTTACGCTGGACATAGTTAATTAAAGCCTCTATATCTGCGGCCTTGGCATTGCCGGTATTGATAATAAAATTAGCATGTTTCTCGGAAACGCATGCCCCACCAATGGCATAACCTTTTAATCCTGCGTGTTCGATCAATCGTGCTGCATAATCACCGTCAGGATTCTTGAACACCGACCCGCAACTGGGTTGATTAGTCGGTTGCGTCTTGGCGCGCTTTTCCAATAATCCTTTTATTTTCTGCTGACTCGCTTCTACATCACCGGACTGCAACACCAACTGCGCCGATAAAAACCATTGATTATCAACCCCCTTTACAGAGCGGTAACTGATCTCAAAATCCTGGGGCTTTTTATTTTGTACGGTTCCAAAAGCGTCAATGGTTTCTACATTTTTAACAATGCGCCAGGTTTCGCCACCAAAGGCACCGGCATTCATTTTTAATGCGCCGCCCATAGTGCCGGGTATGCCAGCCAAAAATTCGGCACCTACCAAGCCTTGTTCAGAGCAAAAACGCGCAACATGGGCACAAGGAATCCCAGCTTCGACATACACTACACACTCATCAACGCGACGCATTTCTTTTAATCGGCTTTTAGTATTGATGACCGTACCTCGAATACCACCATCCCGAACGAGTAAATTGCTGCCCAAACCCATCCAAAACACCGGCTCACCGGCCGGCAGTGCCCTGACAAATTCAATCAAATCTTGTCGATCAGATGGAATATACACCTGATCGGCAGGCCCGCCGACCCGCCAGCTGGTATATTTCGACAAGCTTTCATTACTTAGCAAACGCCCTTTCATTTCAGCAACCACTTTCAGTTATGCCCAATTGTTCTGTCAATAGCTGTGGCAACAATGTAGCAATGTGCCCGACATTACCAGCCCCCATGGTAAGTATGACATCATCCGCCTTAACTATACTGACCAAGAGGCGTGGCAATTCTTCCCAATTTTCCACAAACACCGGATCAACTTGACCACGAATTCGAATGGCTCGACTCAGCGCACGCCCATCTGCACTGGGGATGACCGATTCTCCAGCAGGGTACACGTCCATCAAAACCAGTATATCGACGGTAGATAAAACGTGAACAAAATCTTCAAACAAATCACGGGTTCGTGTATAACGATGGGGCTGAAAAATCACCACCGAACGCCGCATTGGCCATGCCTGCCTCAATGCTTCAAGTGTAGCTGCTATTTCCCTGGGATGGTGGCCATAATCATCTACCAGCGTTAATTTTCCATGGCCCAAGGCCAAATCGCCATTAATCTGGAAGCGACGCCCCACGCCTTTAAATACCTGCAAACTTTTGACAATAGCAGCATCATCTACATTCAGACGGCTGGCGACAGCAATAGCGGCCAAGGAATTCAGCATGTTATGCCAACCGGGCATACTTAAGGTAACTTCCAATGGAGAATAATCTCCCCTACGAATCACTTTGAAATGCGTCTGCATACCGTGCTGCTTAATATCAACAGCACGCACATCGGCATTTTCATGCACCCCATAAGTTACGGCAGGTTTTGACAGCTGCGGCAAGATTTCCCGTACACCTTCATCATCCATGCACAACACCGCCAAGCCATAAAAAGGCAGGTGGTGTAAAAACTCCACAAAGGTATCTTTCAAACGCTGATAGCTGTTGTGATATGTGGCCATGTGATCCTGGTCGATATTGGTCACTATCGCTATCATTGGCTGCAAGTATAAAAACGACGCATCGCTTTCATCCGCTTCAGCAACCAGGTAGTTGCCCAGTCCTAGCTTGGCATTGCTGCCGGCACTGTTCAAACGCCCACCGATCACAAAAGTTGGATCAAGGCCACCTTCCGCCAAAATACTGGCCACCAAACTGGTGGTTGTGGTCTTGCCATGCGTACCCGCGACAGCAATGCCAAATCGAAAACGCATCAATTCCGCCAACATTTCCGCACGCGGAATCACCGGTATCCGGTTCAAATAGGCTTCATCGATTTCTTCGTTACTGCGATCTATGGCACTGGAAACAACCACGACATCGACCTGCGCGACATTTTCACGTTGATGGCCTATCGATATCACCACCCCCAACGCGGCCAAGCGCTGAGTCACCGGACTTTCCTTGACATCAGAGCCGGACACCTTGTAGCCCAAATTCAACAACACTTCGGCAATACCGCTCATGCCGGTACCACCAATACCGATAAAATGTATGCGCTCTATAGTACCCAACATTTCGGTAGGCATTTTGCCGTAAGCGCCGGTCATGATTTAGCCTCCGCAATGCAAAATGCAGCAACTTCGTCAGTTGCATCCAGTCGCGCACATTGTGTTGCCGCTTTGCGCATGGCATCCAATTGCCCAAGCGCCTGCGTTATTTTTTCTACCAAACTCATCGGGGTTAAATCTCTTTGCATTAATAACAGTCCTGCGCCAGCATCGGTTAAATAGCGTGCATTAGCAACCTGATGGTCATCGATTGCATTAGGCAGCGGAATAAAAATGGCGGGAACACCCGTCGCGGCAATCTCGCTGACCGTCATTGCGCCTGATCTACACACCACAATATCGGCCCATTGGTAAGCGGCCACCATGTCATCAATAAATGCAGTGACATGCGCCTTAACGTTCAATTCTCTATATCTTCCCTTTACCTGCTCAAACATGGCCGCGCCGGTTTGATGTATCACCTGTATATCCGCCAAATTCGCTACTGCATCAGGAGCGACTTCATTCAGTATTTTCGCGCCTTGACTGCCGCCAAAAATCAATACATTAACCGCTGTCTTATCGCCTCGCGTACTCTTATCTGAAGCGGTCAAAAACGCTTTTCGTAACGGATTTCCGGTACATTTTGCGCCCACTTTTTTATTAAAACTGTTTGGGAAAGCTTCCAAAACCTGATTGGCCAATTTTGCCAATAATCGGTTAGTGGTGCCTGGCACACGGTTTTGTTCATGAATAACCAAAGGGATGCCCAATAATTTTGCCATCAGACCTCCAGGCCCTGCTACAAAGCCCCCCATACCTAATACCACATTTGGCTTGCGTCGCCGAAGTATGCTAATAGCCTGACCGCATGCGCGTAACAGCATAAAAACGGCCTTAACTTTCGATACCACACCTTTGCCACGCACACCTGCAACGGACATCCAGTCAATAGCGATGCCATTTTCAGGCACCACTCGGCTTTCCAAACCTTTAAGCGTTCCTAGCCAGCTGACTTGCCAGCCTTTTTCCATAAGCAACTGGGCAACCGCCAACGCAGGAAATACATGTCCACCTGTGCCGCCCGCCATTATCACTATGCGTTTACCCATCTAGACCTTTCTTTTGGTGTGTTCGCGTTAATTTCATAAACTTCGCTGTATATCCGAAATAACAAAGCCACGGCGCAGCACATGATTATCATACTGCCGCCGCCGTAGCTCATAAACGGCAATGTCAAACCCTTGGTGGGCAATATGCCCATATTAACGCCCATGTTGACGAAGGCCTGAAAACCAAACCATATCCCCAAACCATAAGCCATAAATGCCGAAAACGGCTGACCGACTTTTTCGGCCGCCTCCGCTATTTTAAAAGTACGCCAAACCAGCAAGGCAAACAAACTGATGACCACTACCACACCCAACAAACCCAATTCTTCGGCAATGACCGAAAACAAGAAATCGGTGTGCGCTTCCGGCAAGTAAAACAATTTTTGTATGCCATTGCCCAACCCAACACCTAACCATTCGCCGCGCCCAAAAGAAATCAGCGCCTGCACCAACTGAAAACCACTGTTTAATGGGTCTGCCCAAGGATGAATGAAACTGGTTATCCGGCGCATACGATAAGGTTCGAAATAAACCAGCAATGTTGCCAGCACCACGACCAAGGACATTAAAATCGCAAATTGTGATAATCTGGCACCGCCCAAAAACATCACTCCCATAGCAATTACTAAAATAACCACGGATGAGCCAAAATCCGGCTCTAGCAGCAGCAATATGCAAGCTAGCGAAAACAATGCCAATGGCTTAACAATACCATAAGCCGATAATCGCACAGACTCCTGATGCCGGGTAACGTAACCGGCAATATAGATAACCGCAAAAAACTTCACAATCTCGGAAACCTGTATTCTTACCCCACCTAAGGATAGCCAGCGCACACTGCCATTAACCCTTACGCCTAGGCCCGGAATCAATACAATAACAAGCAAAAACAAACCTGCGATAAACAACCAGGGCCCTGCATTTTCCCACTTGTACAAAGGGATGGCGGCAAGCCAACTGCCCGCAAAAACACCTATGCCAATATGTGCCAACTGCTTCAACGGGAAGCTGAACACACTGCCAGACATTTTCGCGCCCAAGTGCAATGATGACGACACCACCATAATATAGCCAATAGTCAACAATGCTATGCAAATTAACAGCAAGGTCTTGTCAAAATGAAAACGTGTTCTATGCGTTGTTTTCACAGATATTCCGCTACAACGCTAAAAATTTTGTTCATGCCAGCAATGCCATGACCGCATTGGCAAATTTTTCACCGCGATCCTGATAATTCTTATATTGATCCAGGCTCGCACATGCCGGCGAAAGCAATACACTTTCACCCGCTTTGGCAATACCCGCCGCAGCTTGCACTGCTTGCACCATGTTTTTGACCAATACCACAGGCACACAGCCGTTTAACGCTTGCTCTATCAAAGGCGCGTCCTTGCCCATCAACACAACGCCTTTCGTTTTGGCTTTAATGACCGGTGTCAACTCACTCATATCGGCCCCTTTGCCATCACCGCCGGCAATCAGGACAACCTTGCGTTCATAACCCTGCAAAGCGGCAATACACGCACCGATATTGGTGGCTTTTGAGTCATTAACCCAGGTAACACCGCGTATTTCGGCAACACGCTGCATTCTATGCGCTAACCCTTTAAATTTCTGTAAACTATTACACATGGTTTGCATATCCAACCCGACCGCCAATCCTAAAGCCAATGCCGACAACGCATTGGCGGCATTGTGCCGGCCTTCCAGCAGTAATGCCGATAAGGGCATAAGGCTGTTGTCTTTATACATCAAATATTCAATCCCTTGCTTAAAAGCAAGATGAAAATCAGCCAGACCATTAATAGAAAAAGTCAACGTATCACGCGACTTATCCTGCATACTGTTAACAACAGGATCGTCGATATTGATGACCATGACGCTCTGGCCATTAAAAACTTTTTGCTTTTCACGAGCGTACTCGGCCATATCGGCATGTCTGTCCAAGTGATCTGCTGACACATTAAGCACTGTTGCCGCCGCCGCCCGTAAAATCGATGTTCTTTCCAACTGAAAACTTGACAGCTCCAGCGCATACATTTGGTTCTGCTCATCCAATAAGTCCAAAGCTGGCGTACCCAGATTGCCGCCGATTCCGGCTTTTATGCCGGCATCTTTCAACATGTCGCCCAGCATGGTGGTTACCGTGCTTTTGCCATTGGAACCGGTAATGGCAATAACAGGCGCATTGACTGCTGCTGCAAACAAATCAATGTCACCGATAACTTTTGAGCCGTTAGCCACCGCTTTAACAATCGAGCGCTCTTGCAGCGAAACACCAGGACTCACCACCAAATGCGTCGCCACCTGAAAAGCAGCCTCATCAAAGCCACCGGTAAACACCGGCACATCCGGCATTTCTTGAGCAAACGCATCTAATAGCGGCGGCTTACTGCGGCTATCAGCAATAGCAAAATTGATGCCCAATTTCTGCAAAAAACGCGCAACCGACACACCCGTAGTACCTAACCCAACCACCAAAACCTTAGCTGTATGTGGCACCAAAGCAAAATCTTTTTCCAGCGCCGCTAAAATAGCCATATTGTCCATGATTATCTCTCAAGACCCGATCTGTAGCGCACTATCTACCTTAACTTTAGCGTTGCCAAGCCAATCAGCACAAGGATTACAGTAATAATCCAGAAACGTACAATAACCCTCGGCTCAGGCCATCCTTTCAATTCAAAATGATGATGTATGGGAGCCATACGAAATACCCGCTTGCCGGTAAGCTTGAATGAAGCCACCTGTATCATGACCGATACCGTTTCCATCACAAAAACACCGCCCATAATCACCAAAACAATTTCTTGCCGCACCAGTACGGCCAGCACACCTAAAGCAGCACCCAGCGCCAAAGCGCCAACATCACCCATAAAGACCATTGCGGGATAAGCGTTAAACCATAAAAAACCCAAACCAGCACCGATTAAAGCCCCGCAAAATATAATCAACTCACCTGAGTTCGGCAAAAAAGGTATCGCCAAATAATCGGCAAACGCCACATGCCCCGATAAATAAGCAAAAATACCCAAGCCACCTGCAACCATAACGGTCGGCATAATCGCCAGGCCATCCAAACCATCGGTCAAATTGACTGCATTACTGGTACCGACAATCACAAAATAAACCATGACGACATACATCCACCCCATGTCGACGGTAAAATTTTTAAAAAATGGCACATAAAACTGGGTTTCTGCGGGCACTGCCGCCGTGTTATACAAAAAAAGTGCCGCCCCAAAACCGATCAGCGATTGCCATAAGTATTTTTCTTTCGCCGATAAGCCATCGCTATTGTTTTTTATGACCTTTCTATAGTCATCGACAAAACCGATCACGCCATACCCCATAGTGACCAACAAGATGACCCAAATATATCGGTTGCTCAAATCTGCCCATAATAAGGTACTGATAGTAACGGCAATAAGTATTAGCGTCCCTCCCATAGTGGGCGTACCCGCTTTCTCGTAATGTGACTGGGGGCCTAATTCCCGAATGCTCTGGCCGATTTTTTTTCGGCTCAACTTTCTGATCATCGTAGGGCCGACGAGAAAAGCAATCGCCAAAGACGTTAAAACGCCCAAAATAGCGCGAAAAGTCAGATAGTGAAACACCCTAAAGCCACTATCGAAGGTCATTAAGAAATCTGCAAAATAGAGTAACATTATGCAGTACCTGCCGATTCAACCAGAGCGGCGACTATATTTTCCATACGCTGTGCCCGAGAGCCCTTAACTAAAATTGTTTCATTGCCACTGAGATCTTGCTGGAGAACATCAAGCAAATCAGCCTGCGTTTCAAAAAACTGCCCGCCTTCACCAAAGCCGTGTACCGTATTTTTGGCATCCGCACCGACCGCCAATAAACGCACAACCCCTTTATCTTTGATTAAATACCCCATATCTTTATGCATTTTAGCACTTTGTGGCCCCAGCTCACCAAAAGCCCCTAAAACCAGCCAGGGTTTGCCGGGACAACTTGCCAACACATCAAGCCCGACTGCCAAAGACGCTGAATTGGCATTATAAGTATCGTCAATAACAAGATTACCCAAACGGCTCACTACCGGCTGTAAACGCCCTTTGACCGGCTTTACGCTTTCCAAGCCTTGCTTAATCATCTGTAAATCCAAGCCCAACGCCAAACCTGCGGCAGTAGCCGCCAGCGCGTTAAGGACATTATGTTGGCCGGCAAGTTTAAGCTGCACCATTAACGAACCCTGTGCCGTCACCAACTCAAAAGAGGTGACAAAGCCGGAAACACATTCTGTTTTAATCGCTCGTGCAAACACATCGGCATTTTCCTTTAAACCAAAGGAAATAACTTTCCTGCCGCCTGCGAGATCCTGCCAATATTCAAAATAACGGTCATCCCTATTGAGTATGGCAATACCATTTTGCTTGAGGGTTTCAATAATTTCCCCTTTCGCCTTGGCAACGCCGTCAAGACTGCCAAATCCCTCAATATGAGCAGCTCCCGCATTATTCAGTATCGCCACATCGGCTTGCGCATAAGTACTGGTGTATTCAATCTCGCCCGGATGGTTAGCGCCCATTTCGATCACGGCAAAGCGGTGTTGTTCCTGCAACCGCAGTAATGTCAACGGCACACCGATGTCATTGTTAAGATTGCCTTGCGTGAACAAAACGCTTCCCTTTACGGCCAATACGGCAGCAGTCATCTCTTTGACTGTGGTTTTGCCATTACTGCCGGTAATACCCACAACAGATGCGGCAACTTTACGCCGCCATGCACCGGCCAACTCAGCCAAAGCCAAATGTGTATCATCCACAGCGATATAAGGGACAGCCGCCGTAATGCCTTTGCGCACAAGTGCAGCTGCAGCGCCATTTTGCACCGCTGTTTCTACAAATTGGTTACCATCAAAATTTTTACCCTGAATTGCAATATACAGCTCACCCGGCTTTATAGTCCGGGTGTCCAAACTCACCGATTCAACGGCTATATCATCACCAAAAAATTCACCTTGAGTGCTTTTGGCAATGTCGCTCAGCATCATTCTCACAGATTTACGATCCTCCTATTTAATGCTTCCATCACAACCTGTCTGTCGCTAAACGGCGTCCTTATCCCCTCACTTTCCTGATAAGCCTCATGGCCTTTGCCTGCAACCACAATGCAATCGACCGCCGTTGCGTTTATCACAGCCTGCTGTATAGCGTCTTTCCTGTTTTGTATAATTTCAATTTTGTTGGACTGGCACTCACTTATGATGTCTTTGATGATAGCCTCACTCGCTTCAAAACGTGGATTGTCATCGGTTACAATGACATGATCTGCCCTCTGTTCAGCAATTTTCCCCATTTGCGAACGCTTACCCGTATCTCGATTGCCGCCGCAACCAAATACTACCCATAAATTCCCTAGGCAATGTTTTCGCACACTGGCCAAAACTTTATCCAAAGCATCGGGCGTATGTGCGTAATCAACAAACACCAGCGGTAACAAACCGCCACCCAAAGGTTCCATACGGCCAGAAACCGGCTTGATAAAGTTCAGTTTGTTGGCGAGATCCGCCAAATCCCCACCCATAGCCAGCGACACTGCCAGTGTTGTCAGGATATTCTCGACGTTGAAATCACCGTACAACGGCACGTTGATAGCTTGGCGGTATGCCCGCCAATTTACAGTAAAGCCAATGCCTTCCGCATCATGACTAATGTTATTAACCCAAACACGCTCCAAACCCGCTACCGTTTTTCCGGTAGCGCTAATTCCCCAGGCAGCAACAGATTTGGGTATACGCGCTATAATCCTATCACTGTAAGGATCGTCCAGATTAACGACCACAAAGCAAATGCCAGGCTTGTCCAATAAGGTTAATTTGGCCTGTAAATACGCATCCATAGTGCCGTGGTAATCCAAATGGTCGCGGCTGACATTGGTAAAAACCACACCCTTAAAATAAACGCCGTTAATCCTGCCTTGCTCCAAGGCATGGGAAGACACTTCCATGGCCACGGTCTTTTTGCCGTCGTTCAATAACTCACATAACATCCGCTGGACAGATAAGGCATCGGGCGTGGTATTAATCGTCTCCCGCAGCGCCCCCCTCTCACCCCAACCCAGTGTACCAATAATCGCGCAGTCATCGAGTAACTGACTTAAAAAATGACTACACGACGTTTTACCATTGGTGCCGGTAATACCAATGACATCAATGCGTTGTGACGGATTACCATAAAAGCGGTTGGCTATTTCGCCAAGCTTTAGTCCTAAATCGGCTATGGCAATGGCCGGTACCGCATCGATCTGAGCCGCTAAAGCCCGGCCATTTCCAGCCGGGTCATAGATAATCACGCCCGCCCCTTTGGCAATAGCTTGCTGTGCATGAAGCAAGCCATGTTGCTTAGAGCCGGCCAACGCGATAAACACATTGCCCAAAGCCACCTCGCGGCTATCCAGCGCCAGACCTGTAACAGCCCTATCTTCATCCACCACAATCCCGCTCAATAACGCTTTTAGCATCATAATGGACGAATCACCCCTTTTTTGGTCAATAAAATCGGCATGGTATGCTCCTCGTCAGGTGCAACTTCCATGATTCGTAACGCGCCGGCCATCACTTTTGAAAAAACCGGTGCAGACACCAAGCCGCCATAATAATCACCCGCCGAAGGTTCATCGATCATTACCACAATAATCAATCGCGGGTTGCTGGCAGGAGCCATGCCCGCAAACACCGCAAAATAACTTTTCTCGGAATAACCACCGGAGCCGGCTTTTTTTACGGTTCCGGTTTTACCGGCAACCCTATAACCATCTACACGTGCTTCGTAAGCCGTACCTTCTTTCGAAATTACGGTTTCCAGCATGGCCCTTACTTTCTTGGCTGTTTTTGCAGAAAATACGCGTTGCGCATCAATATCTTCATCGCGTTTTAGCAAACTCACCGAATGCAATACGCCGTCATCTGCCAAAGCCGTATAAGAACGCGCCAATTGCAAGGCAGAAACATTCAAGCCATAACCAAACGACAACGTTGCCTTATCAAAATCGCGCCAGCGCTGATAATCCAGCAAACTGCCGCTGGCTTCATTCGGAAAGCCCGATCCAGGAGAGACACCAAAGCCCAGTTTGTGATAAATTCCCCAGAAATATTCGGGTGGCATTCTTAAAGCCATTTTGGCAACGCCAATATTGCTGGATTTTTTTAGCACACCGGTAGCATCGAGCGTTCCGTAATTATGCACGTCTCTGACTGTGTGTTTACCAATCGGAAAAATACCATGCGTTTCAAAAAGTTCATTAGCCCGAATGTAACCGCCATCCATCGCTGCTGCCACAACAAACGGCTTAACCGTAGAACCAGGCTCAAAAATACTGGTTAGCGCCCGATTTCTGTACAACGATTCTTTCAAATTTGTTTTGGTATTGGGATTAAAAGAAGGCTGGTTCACCGCAGCCAGAACCTCACCACTCTTCGCATCCAGCACCACTAATGCGCCAGACTTTGCCTTATGCTGATCCACTGCCAACTGCAATTCACGGTAGGCCAGATATTGAATCCGCTGATCTATGCTCAGCTCAAGCATTTTTCCGGCAACAGGTTCCTTTATGTTTTCAACATCCGCAATTACTTGCCGCTGGCCATCCCTGATAACCCGTTTTCTACCGGGAGTCCCTTTTAACAAATTTTCATAGCCGCGCTCAAGACCTTCCTGGCCAATGTCATTAACATCCGTAAAGCCAATCAAATGTGCAGACACCTCCCCTGTCGGATAAAACCGTTTAAAACCATGCTCCAGATTAACGCCAGGCAACCCCAATGCCCCGACTTGATCGGCAATCAGTGGATTAATCCTTTGCGCCAAATAAGAAAATTTTGATTTTACGTTCAACAGCTCAGTCGCTTTCTGAGAAGGCAGCCCCAAGATCTTTAACATTTTTCTTACCTTCAAGACCTTGTCTTTCTTATAATCACTCCGTACCTGGCTTTTTTGTTCACTGGTTAACGGTTGCCCCAGCTCTTTTTTGCGTTTTCTTTCCAGGGTTAAAATCTGGTTTTCATCGTCCGCATTAAGTTGCTTCGGAACCACAGAAATAGTCTGTACCGGCGAACTGATCGCCAATGGCGCACCATTCCGATCAGTAATCATACCTCTGTACGCAGAAACGGCCACTTCATCAACGTGGCGCATTTCACCTTGTTCCTTAAGGTATTTTTTGCTGATTACCTGCAAATCGACAGCACGTACAACCAAAATGATCATGCAGCCCATCATGAACGCCATAATAAACTGCCTTCTACCGGAAAAATCGCCAGTAGGCTTGCGTGCTTTGTTGCGGCTACTGCTTCGAAAATTTACCATTTACGGTTTTACGTAAATTATTTTTTCGCGCAAGGGCATAACAAGCCGCAAATCCCTGAGCGCAATCTGCTCCACTCGATTCTGATCCGCCAAAGTTGTCAATTCTAATTGCATTTGGCCCCATTCCACTTCATACTGATCTAACGCTTTTTCCTGTTTTTCAATTTCAATAAATAACAACCGCGAACAATATTTACTGTAAATAACTGCTGCCGCCGATGCCAATAACACCAACAATAGGCCTATCGCGCTGAGTGTGGAAACGCGATCCATCAGATGCCAACCCGCTCAGCTGTACGCAGCACCGCGCTACGGGCCCTTGGGTTTTCAGCAAGCTCTTTTTTCCCAGCCTTTATCGCTTTACCCACTTTTTTTAATGCACCCTGTGCGATATCCACTTCCTTGACCGGCAATCTGCCCGGATCAAATTTGGCGCCTTCCTCATCCCTGATAAAGCGTTTGACTATCCTGTCTTCCAGAGAATGGAACGAAATCACCACCATGCGTCCGCCAGGTTTTAATACGGGTATTGACTGACGCAAAACGTTTTTTAATTCATCCAATTCTTTATTGACCTCAATGCGTATAGCCTGAAAAGTACGTGTTGCTGGGTGTTTATGTTTTTCCTTAATCGGCACAGCCTCGGCAACCAAAGCCGCTAATTGCCGGGTGTCAGTAATCGGCAATAATGCCCTGCGCTCAACCACCGCTTTAGCGATACGCCGGGCAAAACGCTCTTCACCGTAATCAAATAAAACCCGCACCAGCTCTTTCTCATCAACTTCAGCCAACCACTGCTGCGCCGACACGCCCGTGGTATCATCCATGCGCATATCCAAAGGGCCATCCCGCAAAAAGCTAAAACCTCTTTCTGGCGTATCCAGTTGGGGCGATGACACCCCCAAGTCCATCAAAATACCGTCTACTTTCCCTAATAAATCCTCTTGTCTGGCGATGTTTTCAAGCTCAGAAAAAGGGCGGTGCTGCAAGGCAAAGCGGCTATCTTCTCGCATTATCCGGGCATCATCCGAACTGACTGCGGCACTATCCCTGTCAATAGCCACTAATCGACCCGACACACCTAATTCAGCCAAAATCCCACGACTGTGCCCCCCCCTTCCAAATGTACAATCCATATAAATACCCTCTTTCTTGATTGCCAGCTGTTCCAAAACCTCAGCCAACAGAACGGGCTTGTGTTGCACCTGTCAAATCCTCTTAAAAAGATAAACCGCCTAAATCATCCAAACCTTCAATGTCCTCACTGTCCATAAATTGTTCCTCTTTTTTGCTCCACATTTCTTCATTCCAAACCTCAAAACGGTTAAGCTGGCCCACCAACACCACCTTTTTTTGCAGATTTGCGAAATTTCTTAATTTTTCCGGCAAATGAATACGCCCCTGCGCATCCATTTCACATTCGTAGGCATTACCAATAAGAAATCGCTTCAACTTTGCCGCCATCTTGTTGAAAGCGGGCAACTCTTTGATTTTTTTTTCGAGATCTTCCCATTCCGGCAAGGGATAAATCCAAAGACAGCCATCCATCCCAACGCATCGTTCGTCTACAGCAACGGTAGCGACCAATTGGCATGCACAGGTTTCTTGCACCCGCTCCCGGTAACGGGCGGGTATTGCAAAGCGACCTTTTTCGTCGAGATTAACTGTAGTATTGCCTCGAAACAAGATTCCCCCGTAAACGTTCGGCCAAACACTCCACAAAGCACCACGGAGCTACACAAAATCACCACAAAATATCCACTTCAATTTAGAATAGCACAAGCTATGGGGAATTCAAGTAAAAACTTGCTTTTTTGACAACAACTTAGAACTAAACAGGAGAGCGCTGTAAAACCATAAAACAGCCAAAAGTAAATTGTATTTTTATCAGCTTGTTAGGAAATTTAGTTATAAATCCCTTCGCAAAACGCCGGGGTTTTTAATAAGTTGAATCCACAAAAAAATTAAAACCAAAAATGCACCCCGGCGATAAACCGGGTTTCTTCTGCCTTTTTTCCCTGCGCACTGATAATATCGGCGGCTGAACCGAATGTGCTTGCCCATTCTATGCCAATATACGGTGCAAATTCACGCTTGACCTCATAACGCAACCGTAGACCCGCTTCTATATTTGATAAGCCGCTGCTAACCAAACGCGATGAATCGCTTTGGCTATAGAAATTCACTTCGAGACGGGGTTGCAGGATAAGTTTTTGGGTAATAAGTAAATTATATTCCGTTTCAAGACGAAATGCCGTGCGGCCTTGCTCGCCGATATAGGCCGTCGCTTCTATATATATCCAATAAGGCGCAAGGCCTTGAATGCCGAAAGCGGCCCACGCACGATCCGCACCCAAGCCACTGTCATAACGAACGCCAAGCTGGGTATCCCAATACGCCGTCAGCGCATGACCCCAAAGCAGCTCATTACGCGCATTCTTAAATATACCTTGATCAATTTCTCCCTCGGCTCTAACAACAACACGATTATAGTCTTGACCAAACCAGGCTTGCCAATCGTAAGTCATTGAAAAATCATCCCGCGCGCTAACGCCCTCCAATCGATCAACAATTAACGAACCCAGATAGTCTTCATCCCCCATTTTAGGTCTCGACAAGCCACTGAAATCTAAGCCATCGGTATAAGCATGGGGGTCGCGGTTAGTTGCCGGATGAGAAAGATCTTGCACAAGGCTATGCACCTGGATTTTGGCCGCAGGCTCGTGCGACATCATTTCGTCATGACTCATACCCGAGTGGTCATGGCTTGGCATCCTGTGCATCTTGCTCGATTCAGGCTCTTCCGCCCACGCATTGACAAACATAAGGATTAGCCCTGCGAAAACAACTTTCGCAAAACCATTGAGGGGGAAACCTGGAGCGCTCAAGAGACCACCACTTCGCGAAACATCCCGGCATGCATGTGGTAAAACAAGTGGCAATGCCACGGCCAGCGCCCAAGCGCATCGGCGGTGACCAGAAAAGTGACCCGCTGCGCCGGCTGAACGACAACGGTATGTTTACGTGCCTGAAAGTGCCCGTCCGGCGATTCCAATTCGCTCCACATACCGTGCAAATGCACCGGGTGCGCCATCATGGTGTCATTGACCAGAATCACCCGCAACCTTTCACCATAACGAAAATGAATCGGTTTGGATTGACCATAGCCCAAGCCATCGAATGACCAGGCATATCGTTCCATATTACCGGTAAGGTGCAGCTCAATTTCACGCGTTGGCTCCCTAATATCGAGCGCTCCGCCAATCGTGCGCAAATCGGAATAGGTCAAAACCCGCCTGCCGTTATTCCTCAAACCGATGCCGGGATCGTCCAGGTTAGTACGCGGCGTATCAACCCGCATATCGACACTGGCGCCAAATTCAGTACTGGCATGATGAACCTGGACAACTTTGGCTTTATGGGCATCAGCCATACCTTCCATGTTGTGCATGGCATGCGTGCTATGATCCATGTGGTCGTGACTCATATTATTATGACTCATGGACGTCATATCGTGATCCATAGCGCCCATCATATCTGTCATAGTCAGGGGCTCCGGTTTATCTAACACAGGAACAGGTGCCGACAACCCCGATTGCGTTGCTAATGTACCTCTAACATAACCAGTACGATCCATAGCTTGGGCAAAAATCGTATAGGCACTTTCGTCAGGTGTAACAATCACATCGTAACTTTCCGCCAGGCCGATACGAAACTCATCAACCGTTACCGGTTCAACATTCTGACCGTCAGCTTGCACGACAGTCATCTTAAGGCCAGGAATCCGGACATCAAAAAACGATTGCGCCGATGCATTGATGAACCGCAGTCGAATTTTCTCGCCCGGCCTAAACAAGCCTAACCAATTATCCGTACTGGAGTGCCCATTGACAAGGTAGGTGTAGGTCGCTGCGGAAATATCCGATAAATCGGTCCTGTTCATCCGCATCATGTTCCACATGTGCCGCTTTTCAAAAGCGGACTGGAATCCCTCACCGGCCACATCCTGGAAAAAATCGATAGCGGCAGGTTGATTGAAATTGTAGTAAGCGCTTTCTTTTTTGAGTTTGGCAAACACGTCCATCGGATCTTCATCTGTCCAATCGGACAGCAGCACCACATAATCACGATCAGATTGGATGGGCTCAGGCGCCGCTGGATCAATGATGATGGCGCCGTACAAACCGGTTTGTTCCTGCATTTCGGAATGCGAGTGATACCAGTAAGTACCCGATTGCTGAACCTTGAATCGGTAAGTGAAAGTTTCTCCAGGCGCGATGCCATTGAAGCTGATTTGAGGCGCGCCATCCATCTGATAAGGCAGGATAATGCCGTGCCAGTGCAGCGATGTTTCCCCAGGAAGCAGGTTTTTAACCCGTATTGTAACGGTATCACCTTCCCGCCAATGTAACGTAGGCCCCGGTACAGTACCGTTAATGGTAGTGGCCATTTTTTCTGTGCCGGTAATATTGACCCTTGTGTGGGCAATCGTTAAATCAAATTCTGTACCGGTCAGTACTGGAACGATTTGGGCATTCGCTTGCGCTTTTGCCGGCCTGATATAAGGAAGCGATGCTAAAAACACCCCGCTATTGAATGCCATTTTCAGAAACTTCCTGCGTGAATAATCCACCAAAAATAATTGGTTTTTTTTTGTATTAGGAGGCATAGAATTTATGTCCAGTAATCAAGGCGGGAATTAGCCATTACATCGTTATCAAAACCAGCGCCCTGTTAGCTAACCCGAAATAAACAAGGCAAAGGCAAGATGCCGGGGCTTAGCCTTTAGGACGTAAGGCCTCGGCAAAACCCATGGCATGATGTGTCAACAATGATTTGGCAACTGGAACGTGATCGAGCAAAGTCAGGCTAATATTTCTGGCTGTGGTAACAATATGCCAGTCATTGGAAAAAATACGGATTAAATTATCGGTAAAGGCGATGGTACGGTCGTGATCGCGCTGCCTGGAATTTGCGTAAGCCTGCAAAAAGCCGGCAGTGCCGATGTCTTTATTTTGAGTGTGTT
Organism: Methylobacter tundripaludum; assembly: GCA_005239965.1. Taxonomy (GTDB): domain Bacteria; phylum Pseudomonadota; class Gammaproteobacteria; order Methylococcales; family Methylomonadaceae; genus Crenothrix. The sequence continues at coordinate 9,407 of SBAV01000084.1, read as the reverse complement.
GCGTAATGAGCTTATCTGCCAATTGGACAACATCCCGTATGCCTAAATTAAAGCCTTGGCCAGCAACAGGATGCAGTTGATGTACGGCATTGCCTATAATGACGGCTCGATCTGAAATCATCGATTTTGCACGAATCAGCGATAACGGGAAAGCATATCGGGGCGCAGTTAAGCTAAGCCCGCCCAGTTTAAAGCCAAAACACGCTTGCAATTCAGCCAGGAAATCAGCTTCGCTGCCCGCCATCAACGCTTCAGCGCTTTCATGGCTGTGCGTCCAAACCACTGCGCTGTGGTAGTCGCCGACAGGCAACAGCGCCAGAGGGCCTGATGTGGTGAAGCGTTCGTAGGCGGTGTTGCGGTTAGGGCGCGATGATTTTACGGTAGAAATGAGCGCGGTTTGGTTGTAGGCGGTGATGTGTTGGTCGATGTCCAGCAGCTTCCGTACTGATGAATTACCGCCATCAGCGCCAACCAGTAGTTTGCAGGAGGCGCTGAAAGCATCATTGTTGCGTTTCAAGCTGACGTTCATTTCGTTAGAGCCTGCCATCAGCCCGACAACCCGGACAGGGCTAATACATTCAATGCCGCAGGCTGCAACCCGACTGGCGACGTGCGTTTCAATGTCCCGCGCAGCAATGACATAACCCAAGGCCGTGACGTTTTCTTTTTGCGCGGACAATCGGGTTTTGCCGAAATGGCCGCGATCAGAAACATGTATGTTTTTGATCGCGGTAGCTTGATGCTTTATGTCTTGCCACGCACCCAGCTCTTCCAGGCGTTGTACTGTGCCGGCGGCTAAAGCCAAGGCGCGATCACCGGCAAGGGTGTTTTGCAGTTGCTCGCGGGTGCTCGCTTCAACTACGGCCAATTTAAGACCGGTATCTTTTAAGGCCAAAGCCAGGCAATTACCGGCCAGGCCGCCGCCGACTATTAGAATATCGTAATCACAAGACATCAGCTTGCCTGCATTAAGGTTTCAATTTCAATGATGGTTTTAGGAACGCCGCTGGTTAAGATCTCATGGCCTTGGGCAGTCACCAAAACATCGTCTTCAATACGGATGCCAATGCCCCGCCACTGTTCATCCACCTGCTTACAGTTTTCTGGAATATAGAGGCCGGGCTCTACAGTCAGTACCATACAGGGTTCCAATATGCGCCATTCCTGATTGATTTTATAATCACCGACATCGTGTACATCCATGCCCAGCCAGTGCCCGGTTCTGTGCATATAAAACGCCTTGTATTTTTCGTCCTTAATCAGTTTTTTAATTCTGCCCTTGAGTAGTCCCAACCCGATCAAACCACGGGTAAGCACTTCTACGGCAGCGTCATGGGGCGCTTGCCAGGGTTGTCCGGGTTTTACATATTCCAATGCCGCATATTGGGCATCCAAAACCAGTTGATAAAGCAATTTTTGCGGCTCGCTAAAACGCCCTGATATAGGGAAGGTGCGAGTAATGTCTGCGGCGTAATGATCGCATTCTGCCCCTGCATCGATCAGCAACAGATCGCCACTTTTCAATTTGTGGGCATTGTCGGTATAATGCAGCACACAGGCATTTTTACCACCGGCAACAATCGATGGATACGCCGTGTAGCGAAGGCCATTTTGCATAAAATGATGCACAAGCTCGGCTTCTATTTGATATTCATAAAGACCGGGTTTGCATTTTTGCATAACCCTGACATGCGCGCAGGCAGAAACTTCGGCAGCCCGACGCATCAGTTTAATTTCTTCCGGGCTTTTAAACAGGCGCATTTCATGCAGGATATGGTCCAGAGAAATCAGCTCGCCTGGAGCCATAACGCCGGAACGGGAGTGCGCTTTTATGTGATTAATCCAGTCCAGCAAGCTGTGATCGAGCTCTGAACTGCGCCCCATCGGATAAAACACCCGGCTTTTATTTTCCAGCATGCCGGGCAAAATATCATCCAGGTCGTCAATAGGGAAAGCATCATCAGCACCATAATCACCGGTTGCCCCTTCAAGACCGGCATGAGCACCTTCCCAGATGGCTTTCTTTTCGTCAAATTCATGGCAGAACAGGATGTATTCGCCTTGTTCACGCCCAGGGATGAATACGGCCACCGCATCCGGTTCATTAAAGCCGGTGAGATAATAAAAGTCGCTGTCTTGCCGGAAAGGATAACTGACATCGCGGTTACGGGTACGCGTTGATGCACTGCTAATCAAGGCAATATTGCCGTGGCCAATGCGCTGCATGAGTTGCTTGCGGCGTTTTTTGAATTCACTGTGTTTCATAATAATCCTTTAATTTAATGGACAGTGTCCTTGTGGCTTTGGATGAATTCATCGCGTAGCAGTAAAACAGCGGCGCGTAAATATTCAGTGATTTCCATAAAAGCCTGTTCATTGTCTTCACCTTCAACCTGGCTGTCCAGCCTGGTGAATTCGGTGATGTCTTTAAGGATTTCGCGGCCCTCTTTTAAGGTGTCTAGTGTGGATTTGCCCACTAGGCTCACGCCAAATAAAAATCCTTGACACCAGTTTTTTAACGCCTCAGCCTGTTGAGCCAATAGTACGCTATCATCCGGTAAAAACAGGTTAAAGCTGTAATCATCGCTGGTTAGGGTACTACGGGTGATGTTGAAGAATTTTATCAGCACAGCACTGTGTTGTTGTGGCAAGGAATGGCCATCGGACAGTAATTCATTCAACCAAAATTCACCTTTTGCCTGTTGATTGGTGCACAACATCCCTGTTGCCATACCGTGCGCTTCCGCAGCGGAAAGCTCAATTTCACTTTGTATCAATAGGCTATTAATCTCGGCGTAGGCCATGATTCCATCCAATAATTATACGATAGCTAAAAAAAAACAGCGCTTATGCTACCATTGAAATTTCAACTGGAATTAAATTTGTTGAAAGATAGCGGTTGCGGCACTCTTTGTAACAATGATAACTCATAATTGGGCAGCACCATGTAAACCTACTGAAATGTGACCGCAGATTACTTGCAATATTAGTTACCGACATGACACAAACAGAATATTTATTAGAATTGAAATACTTTGAAGACAAGCTGGATCAGCTAATTGAGCAATATACGGCCGTTAAAAATGAAAATAACCTGCTAAAATCCAGGCAAGAAGCTTTAATCAAGGAAAAAGAGAGTCTTCTGGAAAAAACCAATCTCGCTAAATTACGCGTTGAAGCTATGATTAATCGACTAAAAGCAATGGAGTATGGTTCATGAGTCAGAAATTCCAACCCGTTTCACTGACCATTATGGGCAAAGAATATAAAATCGCCTGCGATCCTGAAGAGCGGGATACTTTGGTTCGTTCTGCCCAGCAACTGGATGAACAAATGCGCAAAATGCGCGATTCCGGCAAGATCAGCGGCCCTGATCGCATTGCGGTGATGGCGGCATTAAACTTGGCGCATGAACTGGAAATGGTTAAAAATCAAAACGCACTGCTTAACCAACAGCTCAGTGAATGTTTGGATCACATGCGCAACAAGATAGAAAACGTTTTGGAAAACCAGCAAACAGGGTAAACTATTACCCGGTATCTCCTGCGGTGTTCGAGAGTGTGCTGGGTGTTTCCTGAACCTATATTACCCCCGGGGATGAATTACCGGTAATGTGTGCAGGCCCGCAAGACGGGAAGCCTGATTTATCGACCGCATCCCCACTTGAACCATCGGTTCAAGGACGAAAGCGCACCACGGCACGGGTGGGAGATACGCTTTTTATTTTCTCCAGTGCCTTGCTGTTTAACCAAGGCTTGTCTTGAAATATCTCACGATTGCCCATGTTGGCAACGTTCACAAAGGCTTTACTTTGTAGCAATCCGTTCGACTGTTGCATTCAGGGAATTCAATACCCGTACTTCTCTTGTGAATCACCAGCATTCTTCTCTGGGTAACTGCCATTCATTTTTTCGTGTTTTTCGTGAATAATTTGACAGCTCTTAGACGGATTGCTGTAGAGTGGATAATGAAAGTTGGGGCGGTTTTTTAGCACCCGGACAATCAATACTAAAATGTTGCACGGGATCGCCCAGTTTTATTGCCGTTAATTCCCTACCCCAAAGGCACCCGCTATCAATCGCATAGCAATTGTGGCCTTCATAGTAACCCAGCGTAGACCAGTGGCCGAAAATAATACGCATATCAAGGCTTTTGCGGCCGGGAATGGCAAACCAGGGCAATAAACCAGTCGGCTGACTTCCTACAGGGCCAGTACTGGCAAAATCCAATCGCCCCTCACTATCGCAATAACGCATTCGGGTAAAGCAATTAATAATAAAACGCAATCGAGGCATACCCTTTAGACCGGGCATCCATATATCCGGTTTATTGCCGTACATCTGTTTTAAAAACAGAAAATAATCCTGGCTTCTTAAGGTTGCTTCGGCAATTAATGCCATGTCTTTGGTGGTTTTAAAATCCCATTGCGGCGGAATGCCGGCATGGAGCAGGCAAAAACCATCGTTGTAATGAAACAGCGGCCGATACCTTAGCCAGTCAATTAATTCATCTCTATCCGGCGCTTCCAGGATAGGGGCAAGCGAATCCCTTTTAGCTGGCAATTTTGGCATGCAGGATGAAGCCAGCAAATGCATGTCATGGTTACCCAGCACAGAGATTGCCGAATCACCCAACGATTTAACAAAACGCAAGGTCTCTAAGGATTTTGGCCCACGATTGACCAGATCACCGGCAAACCACAGTTGGTCAGTGTGTTCGTTAAAGGAAAGGGTATCCAGAAGCCTTAGTAAATCATCATAACAGCCTTGAATATCGCCAATAGCATATATAGACATTAGTTAATGCAAGGTCCTTGGTATGGACAGGGTAAACTGCGGTATGGGCGCATTAAAGTAATCGCCGTCATCGGTACGCAAAGTGTAGGTGCCCTGCATAGTGCCAACCGGCGTTTCTATCATTGCGCCACTGGTGTAGCGGAAGGTTTCGCCAGGTTTTAAATAGGGCTGTTCGCCAATAACCCCATCGCCGCGTACTTCCTGAATTTTGCCGTTGGAATCGGTAATCAGCCAGTGTCTTGACATTAATTTTGCTGGCACTGCACCCGCATTGGTAATGGCGATAGTATAAGCAAATACATAACGCCCTTCGTTAGGAAAAGATTGCGCGTCTATGAAATAAGGCGTTGCTTCAACTATAATTTTGTTTTTTTCGTTCATTAGCAAATCATAATAGACTATGTTTTGAATTATTCATTGTAACTCATCGTTAATCGCTAAAGCGTATTGTATTGCAAAAGATAATCGCTGAAGGAAATCATTTTTTCAACAACTTTTAGGGCAAAGTGGTGCATATTCACATTTTAGGTATTTGCGGAACATTCATGGGTGGGTTGGCGGTTATAGCTCGGCAATTGGGTTGTCAGGTCAGTGGTTCTGATCAAAATGTCTATCCGCCGATGAGCACGCAGCTGGAACAACAAGGCATTCAACTTATGGAAGGCTATAGCGCCAAAAATCTGGATAACACGCCGGATTTGGTCATTATCGGTAATGCCCTGTCGCGTGGTAACCCAGAAGTTGAGGAAGTACTCAACAAAGGACTTAAATATGTATCGGGCCCACAATGGCTGGCCGAACATGTGCTGCATGACAAATGGGTGTTAGGCGTGGCCGGAACACATGGCAAAACCACGACCACCAGTATGCTCAGCTGGATTTTGGAGCATCAAGGGTTTAAGCCCGGATTTTTAATCGGCGGTATCCCGTTAAACTTTGGTATCTCAGCTCGCTTGGGCGAATCGTCTTTTTTTGTGATCGAAGCCGACGAATATGATTCGGCATTTTTCGACAAGCGTTCCAAATTTGTCCATTACCGTCCGCGCACCGCCATTTTGAACAATCTGGAATACGACCATGCCGATATATTCCCCGATTTGGCAGCAATCAAAAAACAGTTTCATCACTTGGTTAGAACCGTTCCCGGCGAAGGCTTGATCATTAGCCCGGAAACGGATACCAACATCAATGATGTATTGGCTATGGGTTGTTGGACGCCACAAGCGAAAACGTCGATCAATGGCCATGCGGCCTGGAATGCCCAGTTAATCAAACCCGATGGCAGTGAGTTTGATGTTGTTTTCGAAAACGAAAAACAAGGTTGCGTGCATTGGTCTTTAACGGGCGATCACAATGTTTACAATGCGCTGTCTGCCATTGTTGCTGCCAAGCATGTGGGTGTCTTACCCAAGGATGCCATCAGCGCACTGGCGCAGTTCCAAAACGTCAAGCGGCGCATGGAGGTAATTGCCAAAATTAACAATGTCACGCTTTATGATGATTTCGCGCATCATCCGACGGCGATTGCCACCACGTTGGATGGCCTGCGTAAACAGGTCGGCGATGAGCGCATCATTGCCATTGTTGAACCGCGTTCAAACACCATGCGTTTGGGCGTTCATACAGAAACCCTGGCGCAGTCTTTAAACAATGCTGATGTGGCGATTATTTACCAGCCTGAAAACATGGATTGGGATTTGAGCGCACTAAAACAATATGCCCAAAACATCAATATCTGCCATTCCATTGATGAAATCATAGTACTTATCAAACAGGAAGTCCCTGCGGGAGGGCATTTTGTGTTGATGAGCAATGGCAGCTTTGGTGGTATTTATGCGCGGTTAAAGAATGAACTATGATTTGCGTTGATAACTGCACTCGAAAAAACCAACAAAATAAGCCTGAATTTTGACCCTAAAATCGGAAAGCAGTATGATGATCGCGGCTGCGAATAAGCGCACCACGTTAACCACATCACACCAGGAGATCAATATGGGATTGCTCGACTCAATCGTAGACGTAATGAACAACCAGGCCGGTGGCACTGGCACACAAGGTAATTTATTGACATCTGTCATCGGTATGCTGAATAACCCCGACATAGGTGGCTTAACTGGCTTGGTGCAAAAATTGTCTGCTGGTGGACTGGGTGAGCAAGTTTCATCCTGGATCAGCACTGGACAAAACTTACCGGTCTCAGGTGATCAGTTGCAAGCGGTATTGGGATCATCATTTGTGCAAGACATTGCTTCAAAACTGGGCATTAACGTTGCTGATGTGTCAGGCGGACTGGCCAGCCTTTTGCCAACAGTCATCGATAAGCTCACTCCAGATGGCCAATTGCCAGATAACGCCAATAGCCTTTTAGAGCAGGGTTTGGCTGGTTTGGTCGGTATGCTGGGTAATAAGACGGCGTAATTCCATAGCTGTAAAGTTTTAGAAAGGCTTGCGTGTGTTATGCCGCAGGCCTTTTTTATGGTTGCCAAGTTTATTTCGGCTTATCCATAATCAACTTTTAGGGCTTGATTTTACGCTCGTAAGCCGCCAATTGTTCAGGCGTGGCATCTTTTTGAAATTTATCCCGCCATTCGCTGTATGGCATTCCATAGACAATTTCTCTGGCTCGTTCATAATCTACGGCAATACCATTTTCCTTTGCCTCGGCAGCGTACCATTTTGCCAAGCAATTTCTACAAAAACCTGCCACAATCATTAAGTCGATATTTTGAACATCGGTATGTTTTTGCAAGTGGTTAATTAAGCGCCTGAACGTTGCGGCTTCTAATTCGAGTTGAGTATTTTTATCCATATCGTGACAGGTGAGGTTGGCAACGCATTCTAGCAGAAACAGTCATTCCGGCATGTACATTTAGCTATAAAAATTTTACAATGTTTTTATGAGGTGCTTTGAAGTCCCGCCTATTTTAGTTTATTTATGCAACAATGCGTAATAAAGAGGCTGTTGCGAACCCCAAAATGAACTATTCTTTAAGGTTAGAACTCCAAAAAACGTTTTCGGGTTTTTTGCCTGTTGCACAAGCCCCGGAAATAGAGTATCAATATTATAAAAAAACATCCCGTAAAGCATAATGCTTAAATAACCAACACCTCTGCGGTCTTAAATCACAACCTTCGATGGATTGGGTCCGTATACCAGGCTCTTCACATTAGCGACTATGAAACAAGTTTTCGAATTTTTTCCGGTATTATTATTTTTTGCAGCGTATAAGCTCTACGATATCTATATAGCCACTATGGTGATGATTGTAGCGACGTTGATACAAGTTGCTATTGATTTAATTTTACACCGCAAAGTTGAAGCCATGCGCTGGATTACATTAGGCTTGGTAGTGGTAATGGGTGGAGCCACCATTTATTTACATGACGAACAATACCTCAAATGGAAGCTATCGATCATAGAATGGCTGTTCGGCCTTGCTTTTTTAGGCAGTCAATTTATTGGTGAAAAACCTTTTGTAGAACGCATGATGTCCAGAAGCTTAACTTTACCACCCGTCATTTGGAAACGTTTAAATTTGCTGTGGGCTGCTTTTTTTACCAGTGTCGGCTTTATTAATCTGTATGTCATGAATCATTACAGTACCAATGATTGGGTCAATTTCAAAACTTTCGGCGTGCCAATTTTGATGGTTGTCTTTATTGTGTTACAAATGATATTTTTGTATAAATATATACCCGATACAGAGGAATAAGGTCTTGTTATACGCAATTATCAGCGAAGATGTAGCCAATAGCCTAGAGAAAAGAATGTCAGCACGCCCGGCTCACCTTCAACGCTTACAAGCATTGCAAGATGAAGGCCGGCTGCTTGTGGCAGGGCCGCATCCGGCGATAGACACTGACAACCCCGGCGAAGCTGGCTTTACCGGCAGCCTCGTTGTCGCCGAGTTTGACAACTTGCAAGCCGCGCAACAATGGACGCTGGCTGATCCCTACATTGAAGCGGGTGTTTACGCCAGAGTTTCTGTTAAACCTTTTAAAAAAGTTTTTCCACAATGACCTCCGAATTAATCAAACAATTATTAAATGACGCGCTTAAACCCCAGCTGTTAGAATTACTTGACAATAGTGCTGCTCATGCCGGCCACATTGGCGCAAGAAGTGGGGGTGGCCATTATCACGTTACTGTCGTTGCAGAAGCATTTGAAGGAAAATCGCTCGTCGAGCGCCATCAACTTGTCTACAAAGCACTTGGTGACCTGATGAAACAAGAAATTCACGCCTTAGGTATTAATGCTATTTCACCCTCAGAAGAAACTAAAGGAAGTTTATAAATGAATAAAAAACTTATCCCCTTGCTCGTCGCCGGTAGCGCACTGTTTGCCGGCTGTGATCAACAAATGGGCGCTGGCGTTACCGCCACTGCGCCTGCCGTCAAAAAAGAAGATGCGATCGCCAGTGTTAACGGCCAATTTATTAGCAAGGCCACCTTGGCAGAGCTGGAAAAAGAAATTTCCGAAAAAGCACATGGCCAAACTTTCCCCAAAGAAAAATTGATTGAAGAGTTGATTCAGCGCGAATTGTTGATACAAGATGCGGTAAAAAAGCAGCTGGATAAGTCACCAGAAATGCAAAAGCAACTTGATCTTG
>SBAV01000230.1 GCA_005239965.1 Methylobacter tundripaludum | reverse complement strand
TCCACGAAAGAATATCCCCAATGAAACTTTATTTGTCCACGGAAGGCACGAAAAACACGAAAAAATATACGTAGAAATATTATGTTATTGCCCATTGTTTGTGTTTTTTGTGTTTTTTGTGGATAAATTAAAACAGGATGCAGGTATATTGTTTATCGAAAATCACCTAACACAGGCTAATTGGCTATAAATCGGGAAAGAAAAATGTCAAATTACCAAAATAAGCAAAACAAATCCCTTGGTACCGCCACAACACGGTACTTAAATATCATCATCGGCATCTTGCTTGGCCCAGCTTTTTATCATCCTGTTCAGGCAAGTGATAACACCGTTCGCCCAGAGAAAGTGCTCAGCGTAGTGACGGCGGACTGGAATGACGATGGTTCGTTTGATCGAGCAATTCTCATCGCATCCGAGACTGAATCCGACCAAGCAGACCTCTTGATTTATCTTTCGGATTCACCCGGCACCATGCGATTGGCCGCAAGCAAAAAAAACATCGCCTGGCGTGGAGCAATGTGGGGAACGCAACCGGCGCTTGAAACCACCGGACGTGGATCACTTGCCATCATCTCTGCCAACGATGCGATTGGACGGAACCGTTGGAACCAAAAACTCACCGTTGTCTATCGCAACAAAGCCTTTGCAGTTGCCGGGTATACCTACAGCGACCGTGACACGCTCGAACCGGATGTATCATCACGCTGTGATGTCAATTTCCTCACTGGCAAAGGCGTCAAGAATGGCAGACCCTTTAAAACGCCAGCCAAAGCCGTTTCCTTGGCTGACTGGTCAGATGCTTCCATTCCACAGGAATGCCGGTAAATGGCCTTCTTGAAATAAAGACAGCATCGGGTAATCAAGCTAGAATCAGCGCCTGGATAAATGAAATTCTTATGAAAAAGCGGTAACCTATCTTACCCGCCAAACTCCCCGAAAACATTTATCTGTCCGTATTTTCTACCGATCGGGTGGTTTTATTTAAAATCGCTATTACAATAACGCTGTAAGTATATTGTTTGTTTTGGCAACTTCAGCTAATTACTTGTTGCCGCCCCACCTTAAGTTAAACCATACGCCATGGAATCTCCCGACAAGCTCAGTCCTAGACAGTTCTTACAGCAGCAATTGCAAGAAATTGAGACGCTGCTTGAAAAACAGCAGATAGAAAAATCGTTGGTGGAACGGGGGCCTTTAATCAACCATGAATTGGTCGAAACGGTTCTGCACAAGCAACAACAAACCCGGTTGCAGGAAAAATTTGCACAGCTACATCCTGCCGATATTGCTTACATTCTGGAATCGCTCCCCTTAGACCAGCGCAAGCTAGCCTGGGATGCACTTAAAACCGATGACGACGGCCATGTGTTACTGGAAGTCTCTGATGCCGTGCGGCAAACTCTTATTTCCAGCATGGAAGCGGAAGAGATTGTCACCGTTGCTGGCAAATTAAATACCGATGAAATAGCCGACCTTGCCGCCGATCTTCCCAAGCGGGCTATGCTGAAGATCCTGCGCTCTTTAAACAGTAAAGAGCGTAAACATTTACACACCATCTTGGCTTACCATGAAAACCAGGTCGGTTCGCGCATGGATTTTGGCATGATTACCATCAGGGACGACCTGAACTTAAAATCCGTCGCAGCCTATATCCGAAAACTGGGCAAACTGCCGAGCCATACCGATAAATTGTTTGTCGTCGATCAGCAAGATATTGTTAAAGGTATCTTGCCGTTACAGCGTTTACTGACGCATCGACCTACACAGCATGTGGCTGATGTCATGGTCACTGATTTTGTAAACTTTCAGGCTGACCAGGATATTGCCGAAGCTTCGCGGGCGTTTGAACGTTATGATTTGATTTCCGCACCCGTTGTTGATGCCGAAGGTCGCCTGCAAGGGCGTTTATGCGTGGACAGTATCGTAGATTTTATTCGTGATAAAACCGATGAAGACATGCTCTCTACCGTGGGCGTTACCGAAGAGGAGGATTTATTCTCCAGCGTCTGGAAAAGCGCTAAAAACCGTTGGGGCTGGCTACTGATCAATATTGCCACGGCTTTTGTGTCTACGCGCATTATCGGTCTGTTTGAAGATGTCATTTTACAACTGGTCGCACTGGCCTCTCTAATGCCAATTGTGGCTGCTACAGGGGGCAATACCGGCAATCAAACCAGCATGTTAATCATTCGCTCGCTGGCCCTTGGCCAAATTACCTCAGGCAATATAAAGCGTTTGATTAAAAAAGAACTGACACTTGCCGCTTTAAACGGGACACTGATTGGCCTTTTGGTGGGCTCTATCGTTTGGTTGCTTTATCGGGATATCGCGTTGTCGGGCGTGATGGCGATGGCGATGTTTATCAATTTAATGGTTGCAGTTTTGGTAGGTCTGGCTATTCCGCTACTGCGCTATAAATGCGGCAAAGATCCGGCTATTGGGACGAGTGTGATGCTGACATCAATCACCGATTCGATGGGTTTTTTTATTTTTTTAGGCCTGGCGAGTTTGTTTTTAATCCGGTAGGGCCTTAAATTGTAAAGGGTGGGCGTCAAGTGACGAAACACTGCCAAACCAGCTTGATCTTGCGGATCCGCTACGAACCAACCGAACCCGATTGTTGCTGTACTTAAAATCCCAACCGTCGTAGCCGTCGGTGAAGTTGATGCCCCACGCAGTACT
>SBAV01000127.1 GCA_005239965.1 Methylobacter tundripaludum | reverse complement strand
TGGCAGTATTCCGCTGGCTCCGGGTTCGGTAAACGGGCGATTGGAATTATCCTTCCATGACGGGGGCTTTGTTCGCTCATCTTGCCTCACCGTATAAATAAGGCCAAAAGTGAAAGTTTAACATTTCTTAACATTTCTTTACGGATGCGGTTAATAAATGACAAGCGCATGATTTTAAATAATTAATAGGAATAAAAAGGGTAATAAAAAGCAAGCCGCCTTACCTGGTCAGGTGGCAGCATCCCCTTTACAGGTTTTTAAATTTAACTATTTAGATTAACCTTATAATTTGGTTAATGTTTAACCTGCATACCAGCCGAAGAGGGTCAAGTTATGGTGGCGATGAATATACAGGCCGAGCGAGGTCACGAGAAATTGCACGTATCTTTCGGCAGCCAGGCACAACTTCATCTACAGCACTACGCAAAGATACCTGAGCGGGAGTTGTTCTACTATCTTATTAACATGGATGAGTTTCCTTCGGTTGGCCCAAGGGCGCAGCAATTAGTGGCGGGCCATCTGGAGCAGGTCCGGGCAATGCTCGAAAGCACCGCGGCAGTTCCACAACGGTTGCAGTCATTTAGCTATACACCCGCCTCATTTGCCGAGCGTATGGCAGCATTGTATCAGCATCAGATAGCTGCCCTGCCGCCCTTGGATGTGCCGTTAACCGCTGAACAGCTTCACTACGTCCTAAAACAATATGCCCCCGGTGCTTTGATAGATGGCTGTTGGTTACAAAACATTTCTCTTGCCGCAACCAATCATACAGAAATCGTGGCGCGCCTGTTTCACATCTATGTGGAAAAGATTGGCGATGGCGATGCCTCAAGGCATTACGGGAACTTGTACCAGGATTTGTTACGTAGCGCCCATATTTATCTCCCGGAAGTCAACGCACGTCTTTTTACCACCCGGAACGATCTTAGCGATGCCGCCTTTACCCGTCCGGTTTTTCAGCTTGCGCTCTCGCTTTTCCCGCGCGTGTGCCTACCGGAATTGATTGGTTTTACCCTCGGCCACTTTTTCGATTCTCAAGACCGTTTACTTGTCGCATTGTCAGGGGAAATCGAGCGTCACGGGCTTGATGGGTGCTATTGCCAACGCTACGTGCTGCCTGACCAACCCGGTAAGGAAGCGCAGCTTATTCACGATGTGGTGATTTCATATCTTGATGGCTTCAGGGATGAGGCTGACAGGCAACAGCATTGGCAGCGAATCTGGAATGGACTGGTGGCCCATACCGTTATCAGCGAACGGTGGTTGTTGGATTTGTATGATGCTGTAAGCAAGCCCAGAACGCTTACACCACATCAGAAAATGGTTGCTATGGTGCGCGAAAAAGCGCCTCATGCCCGTAATATGCATCGAAACCGGAAACTCGGTGGGCAACTGATTAACGACTGGTTCGCTCAGGAACCTTTCGATGCGGAAGGCTTTCTGAAATCTTTGGCGGCTTCGCCTTTTGTCAACCTTAAGATGCCACTGGAAAGTGCTTTGTTGACGCGATCAATCCGTTTTGGCGGGCCCATGTTCCGTATCTTTACCGAAGCGGAGGAAGCTGTGATTGCTGAATGGGTGCAAAGTTTGGCGTCTGAAGACCAGACCGTGCGGGCAAGTGTTGCTGTTGATACGTCACCGGTGTCCAGACTTTCTCTGGCTCCTGCCCCCCCGGATGAGCGTTCCGATCTTGCCACCTATGCCAAGTGCGGCAAGCGGGAGCTGTATTACTATTTTGTCAATGCCGATCTGTATCCCGATGTTTTGCCGACGGCCCGCAAGATCGCCCAGCAGTATTTCAAACGGGCCAAAGCTGAAATGGGAAAACGGAACCAGCCGGAGCAACTGCGTTTGTTTCCCTATAGCCATGACGCTTTTGAATCCCGCATCCGGCTGATTTATGAAACAGAAACCAGTGCCTATGAAACCTTTGTTCCGCCTTCAACAGTGCCAAGGGAAATCATGGTCTGGTTTACGCAGCAATATGCGCCGTTTCCTATGGTTGATGGTTCCTGGGTGCAACACATCGCCAAGGCTGGCGTATCGCAAACGGAAATTTCTGCGCGTCTGTTCCGCATTTACTCCGACGAAGTGGGTAATGCCGATACTTTGCTGAACCATCCGAATGTGTATCGTCGCCTGTTGGAAGGGGAGGGTATCCACATGCCTCCGACAGCTTCTCTCGAATTTGCCATGCAGCCGGCGTTGCGTGATTTTGCCTTTGATCTTCCCTTGTTGACTTTGTCTGTTTCACTATTTCCCAAGGCGTTCCTGCCGGAAATTATCGGTGTGAATCTGGCGATCGAATTGAGTGGCTTAGGGAAAGGCTACATGCAAATTATCGACGAGTTAAGGTATTGGAAAATGGATCCCTATTTTTTCACCTTGCACCTCACCATTGATAACATTGCCTCAGGGCACACTGCTGTTGCGATGGAAACAGTGCATCTGTATCTGGATAAAATCCTTGCCATTCAGGGGCAACAAGCCATGCAGCGTGAGTGGGAGCGTATCTGGATTGGGTATCTGGCCTTTAAGCAAAGCATGACGCGTTTTGACTCCACTTTGGAACGGGAAGCCACCTTGCGATTTATGATGCCGCTTATTCGTCTTACGATGATGCGAAGAAAAGAAAAAAAGCAACGGCAAGCGCTCAAAGCTGGCTAAGGGCTTATGGGATCTTGTGCAGACTCTGTCCAGGTACGTCGAAATATCGACGATGTATTTGATTTCATAACAGATTTTTCAAACGTAGAAACAATATTCGAACATATTGTCAATGTTGTGCCAGCACAAGAAGGGAAATGCGCTGCAGGCCATAAATTTCATCAAACACGCCTTATACATGGCCGTCCATATCATGAAATAGTGGAAGTCATAGCGATGGAAAGAAATACAAAATATACGCTAAAAACCTCGAATTTTGGTATTGAAACTATTTATGACTACACACTTGAGCCAATGGGCAGTGATTCTACGCGCGTTTATTTGACAAAAGAGGCGCGGGGAAAAGGCTTCGCTAAGCTTCTCCTTCCGCTCGTCCATCATCTTTTTACACGGCCAGAACATGACGGAAATCATCTGAAAGTCCTTAAGGAAGCCGTTGAGCGGTCAAATGCCTAGTTCTTACAGTCCCTTGGCGGTATTGCTAAAAAGCAATCGAAGAGCATTGGGTTTAACTTACGCCTTAAGCCTGGTCGAACAACTGCTCGCCTTATTGGTGCCTTGGGCAGTCGGTATTGCCATTAATGGCCTGTTAGGCCATGAGTATAATGGTTTGTTTATATTCGTAACCCTCTGGTTGTCTCTGGCGCTACTGACGGCAGGGCGCAAGATGTACGATACGCGGGTGTTCATGCGTATTTACGCTGCGTTGGTGACCGGTGTAATCGGTCGTCAACGGGAGGATGGCACCCAGTCTGGCAAACTGGTGGCACGTTCGGGGTTAATCCGTGAAGTTGTGGATTTTTTTGAGCGGGACATTCCCGACATTTTTGCCATGGTCATCGCTTTCATAGGATCTCTGGTTATGTTGTTCCTGTTTGACTGGCGTATCGACCTGGTCGCCCTGGTGATGATGGTGCCAGTGCTGGCAATGAACGGATTGATGTGGCGACCCATCAACCGGCTTAACCACAGCATCAACAATAACATTGAACATCAGGCGCGGGTGATCAGATACGGCTCACTGACCCAGCTTGCGAAACACTTCCGGTTCCTGCGTTTCCTGCGCGTCAAAACCTCAGACATCGAGGCGAGAACCTGGGTAATGATTGAGCTGTGTGTGTTGTTGGCCAGTATTTACGTACTCATCTATACCGCCACCAGGCCCGATATTCAGGCAGGGACAATCTTTTCGGTCGTGACGTATTTCTGGAATTTCCAGGAGAGCCTTGACCGCTTGCCGATACTCATGCAGTCAGTGTCCCGCGTAAAAGATATTCTGCACCGTATCGGGGAAAGCAGTGCTGGACTGGAGGAAAGCCTGACGAGTTGATGAGCGAGGGGACTGTCAATTAACGCCCCATACGCATCAACTTAAGCGAAAAGCCCATATATTCAACCTATAAAATGCAAGCAGATTAATCAGTTAACCACGAAGAACACAGAGAACACGAAGT
>SBAV01000232.1 GCA_005239965.1 Methylobacter tundripaludum | reverse complement strand
TGAATTGCAACGAATACCATAACCAATTGACTTACATGCTTGGAAAACGGTATGTCAAATTATATGCAAATTTCGAATAGCGGGGTGCGGAATATCGGTGGCACAAAAGTGTTGAAGTGGCTTTCCAAATCCAGACGCACGGTGGGATCGGCATTTTCATTAATGGTTAACGAGGCTGAAGTGTGTTTGATAAACAGGTGCAGCAAGCCGCATTCAATCGTGCTTAGAACAGGCAAAGCATTGAGGATTTCATTCGTTATCAGATGAAATCCACGTTTTTTGGCGGATAATAAAATTTCTTGTTGTGTCCACATGCTGCTTAGCTGCATTTTTTTATGGCTTCTTTAAATGCCGCAAAAAAATTAGAGCCAATGGGCAATTCCGTCGAATTTCCTTTAAACTGGAGCAAATACTTACCTTCTTTTTCAATATCAAGTCGATAGCCGGATACATATCTTAAATTGACGATAGTGCTCTTGCTGGTTTGCATAAGATTGGGCAATGTATAATCTAACCAACTCTTGAGAGTGAGATTGACATCCTTTAGCACATTGCCATTAACCAAATGCACTTCTATAGCTCCTGCTCCGGCATTGGAACAGACAAACAGAATTTCCTTGGGTACCAGGAATTGAGTCAAGCTTAGCTGCTCGGTACGCCCGTCTTCAGTTTTTCGCCTGACCTTGTACTTAACCTCTATGCGCACAGGGGTCGTCTTTTCTGCTGGGCTTTTACTAGGTCGATTTCTACGTATCCAATCCAGTTCACTGTCTACTTTGGATTGATCCAGGGGCTTAAGCAAATAGCCCACAGGACGAATTGCAAAAGCTTCCAGGGCGTGTTTTTCATGACCAGTTACAAAAACAACCCACGGCGGATCAACAAGATTCTTCAAGGCGAAACCAAAATCCAAGCCGGCCCGTTCGCTTTCGGTTTCAATATGGATGTCAAGAAACAGCCCGTCAATTCTGTTGTCCTGTTGGATCAATTGCCAAGCCTGCATCATACTTTCCGCTTCGCCGACAACTTCAAAATCAGGATGTCTAAAAGCCAGGCAATTTTTTAAGCCTTGACGCGCTAGCGGCTCATCGTCAACTATGATCACACGCCACTTGTTGCTTACCATGATTTACTCCGTTTAGGTAAATTTAAAATCACTTCGGTGCCTACACCTAATTGGCTGCGGATGTCCAGTTTTGCACGGCCATTAAAAACCAGATTAAGACTTTGGATTATTTGGTACAGTGCGCTACCACTGCCGAGATCAGACTTTACCGGTTGCTTACCCAGTTGCTCCACACGTTCCGGGGAAATGCCATAACCGTTATCGATAACGCACAGTTGCATCATATCACCGTAATCCACCCCTTTAACGGTAATGTCCAATACATCCGTTTTCCCTCGCCTGCCGTGTATTAGGGCATTTTCCGCGAGGGTTTGCAGGGTGCGCGGCGAAACATGATACGCCATCAGGTTATCAGGCACCTCTTCATGGAAACGGAATTTACCGGGAAAGCGTAGATTCTGAAAATCCAGATAATATTTCAGTTGCGAGAGCTCTTCAGCCAGAGGGATGGAATTAGCACCGGCACTTTGGCGGGTGTTGTCCATGAAGCGTGCTAATTTGACTATATATTCGGCGGCTGTTTTGGGGTCGATGCT
This sequence comes from Methylobacter tundripaludum, assembly GCA_005239965.1. Lineage (GTDB taxonomy): Bacteria > Pseudomonadota > Gammaproteobacteria > Methylococcales > Methylomonadaceae > Crenothrix. The sequence goes on along the minus strand of SBAV01000232.1, from coordinate 2,535 downwards.
GATTAGCGTCTGAATGGCATTCAGCGTATTATTGAGAAAATGCGGTTCGACTTGCGCCTGTAACGCCCGTAATTCGGCTTGTTGCGCTTCAAGTTTTAATTGATCGCCCTCTAAATCTTTCATCACCACAAAAAACAGCAAACAACCCAAACTGTTTACCACTAATACTGGAACCAGGGTTTCTCTGACCAAAGCCACAGCATCGGCATGGGGCTGGAGAAAACTGAACAGCATCAGTTTTTGCAGGCATGTGCCTAATACAGAAACCACCAGTATACCGTGGGCAGTCGTCGTCCATTGCGGGCGATACTGTCGAAATAAACCCGCTCCCAAGCCCTGCAATACCGTTGCAAGTGCGCTGACTGTACCAGCAAAACTGCCTAGACAATAACGTTCCCATCCTGCCAATAATCCTGCACCCAGTCCTACCCAAGGCCCGCCAAACAAGCCGGCAGTAAGCGTCATAAGATCACGAAAGCCAATAATGGCGTACGACTGCTTCAATGGAGACGATAGTTCTGAAGCCCATTCTATGATAGCGCCACCTTTGTGAACATCCACAATCAGTCCACTGTGGGTGCCTATAATGGCGAGCAAACCAAAAAAAACAGCCGTGACCAACTGGTATTGCCAGCAGGTTTGTATGCTCCGCATTGCCCTTCGTAAAGGGGTAATCCGCATCGATACACAAGCGGCCATCATTACAACGCAGACCCGTTGCAGCAGCTCAAGGGCATTGTTCAGCCAGTGAATCACAATTTCCTCATTCCATAGTTCCATCATTTTTCCCGTGCCAATCGAAATTGGTATTTATGTTAGCAAAGTTGTTCTGACTTATCGCTGGCTTTCATCACGAAAAACCGGTGTTTCGTAACGGAAATACGGCAGTTGGCCACAAGCCTGTAGCATTCCTCTTTACGTAAGACCATAATTTTTTACAACAAAAAGCTTTACCGATATGCAGATAAAACTTACAGCTCGGACTGATTTTTGTTGAAACCAAATGCGCAAAATCTGATGAACTAAGCAGATGCATTGATTGTATCGAACTTAAAAATTGTTAGACGATAAGGAGTAACAAATGAAAAAAATATTAAAAATAATGGCGTTAGCAAATATAACACTATTTGCTTCTGACTTATCAGCCGCATGTGTACAACGAGACATGGCAGGCACGTGGCATACCTATATACATTACGTAGCTACGCCATCCACTAAACCATTGAACTATTTATTTCGATGTGCATTTACGGTTACTAACACCGGCGCAGTAACGACGGCTTCTAAATGTGATATTTCTGATAATGTTTCAATGACTTATATACCAATAACGATCAATGGAGGATTATTGTCCGTAAAGAATACGTGCGAAGTTTCTGGACAAATCACCATAGCAGGGGGTACTGCGGCTTTTTGGATAGATGAAGCTTGGTTAAACAAACAAAAAAACACCTTGTCAGGTGAGGGCTTGGATTCAGGAGGCTGGTTGACGCTCAATGCCATCAAGCAATAAAGCGGTTGTATTAACAATGCCAGTGTAAGTGTAAAACCGTAGTCTTGAACAGGGTTAGCTTCTTGCCGCTTACACTGGTGTCAATTTTAAGACGCGTTGGTAGAGGGGTATTATCTTGGTCTGCAAAACCAATGACATCGGCTCAAATCCTGCCCGCGTCTCCAACAAACGGTTCAAATTGCCGTTCGCTATCGTTCAGGCAATCTACCCTTACACGTTAGGCATATTTTTTACGCAGAGCACATTGCCAACAAACTGAGGAAGAACAAAATGAGAAAAATAATAGCCACCATTGGATGTTGTGGAGCATTACTTTCTGGATGCTCTATTTATCAGGCAGCACATGCGCCAGCACCGGTAGAATATAAAAAAGTACATGTAGGTTCGACCAGAAATGAAACAATTTCAATTCTAGGCTTCCCTAAAATGACCAATAATAACGGCAATCAAAAAGTCGATACATTTGAGTTTTTTGATGGCTTTCATCAGGCATCAAAAGCCCGCATCATCCTATATTTGGCCGGTGACATATTTACCGCTGGTCTTGCCGAGTTGATATTCTGGCCTCTGGAAGAAAACGCTTTCGATGGGAAACAATGCCGGGGAACAGTGAGTTATGGTACTGATGAGCATGTGATTAACTACGATATTACGGATTCAAAGAGTGTACCCTTATGGAATCCAAAAATTGCCTTATCACCAGCAAATAACACCAAAGATCAGTAAACACGTAATAACCGGCGTTTCGTAACGGAAATATGGCAGTTGGTCACAAGCCTATAGCAGATGTATTTTTTCCGCTGATAATTTAGATACAAGAAACTGAATTGGCGACATTGTAATCACTTTTAAGCGAGGATTTTTACATAGCCGCTGTCCAGTTAAACATCTCTTATTATTTACACAAGCGAGGGTCATTCACTATGGCAGCGATAACATTTTTAATAGCTCTATTCTGTCTTGCAATTTATATGGCTTCCAGTAGAGAGCGAAAACTGCGAGTGCAATCCGAATTTATCCGG
>SBAV01000406.1 GCA_005239965.1 Methylobacter tundripaludum | reverse complement strand
CGGTAATCCGGAATACACGATCTCAGGTCCAAATGACGGCTATCTTTATGTGAATGGCGGTAATTTGACTATTGGAACCGGGGCGGCCGGTTGCCGGATCCTTGTCGGTGCAGACAAACAGCACAAAGTCAGGCCGCTGTTCTTTGATGGCGGTAATTATGGGTTGATGGCTACCACCAACGGTGCAAATGAGGATGTGGGTCATGATGAGTCAAGTTGAGTAGATTGTTGTTTTTATTATGTAAATCTAGCTTATTTTTACAAGGCTAGATCGTTCAGTAGCACCTTAATGTAAGGAGGGTCATGTTTTATAATGCTGTTTGCAAACCCAGATACTGCTGGAAAGGCAAAAAATCTCGATCTGAATAGAGTAACGGCAGGCCATTTTCAATGCAGTACGTGGCAATCAGGGTATCGATGGTTTTACGCACGGTAATACCTTGCTGACGCAATTTTCGGAAGTTGTCCGCGCTTTTGATGCTTATATCCATACCCAGCATGGCATGTACCGGTAACGCACAGAGCAATGTTTTGGCTGTCTGGTAATCCTTATCCTGCCTGAAGCCTTGCAAGACTTCCGCCAAAATTAAATCACCGGTGCAGACAGGTGTTACACCCAGTAAAGCATCCAGTTTTTGAGTTGCAAAGGTGGCCGTGCCATTAAAATAATCAATCCAAACGCTGGAATCCACCATAATCACTGGTCAGTTCTCATATTGTCCAGATCGCCTTCCCATTTAAGTTTGCCTTTAAAGGCTTTGATATTTTCCTGTTGTTTTAGCTGTAACAACGTTTTCAAGGCCTGTTCCACGGCTTCGCGTTTGGTTTTTAACCCAGTGACCTTTAAAACATCGGCTATTAAGGTGTCGTCAATGAGGATATTAGTGCGCATGGTGGTTTCCTGGTGTATGTTTTATATAAACTATACGCATTACAGCATGTTCAGTTTTTATGTGCAATATGGGGACTTATGCTGGTTCCAGATGCTATTTATCCATAAGTTTTAAAATTTCCAACGTTCGGCTGTGTTCTTTATCTTTGCTTGGATCTTTCTTTTGCGTTGTGGGCTTCCAGTCACCCATTTTTTCCATGTCCGCTTTTATCCGTAATAACACAGTTTTTCGGTCTTCATTGTCCCAACGGTTTGCTTTTACGGCTTCCAATAATACCAGGTAGCTTTTTTTATTAGGGTCTTTGTTATCTTTTAGTAAGGTTTCAATTTCCTGATCAATGGGGCTGAGACTGGCTAAGCGTTGTTGTTCCGCCTCTAGTTTTAAACGGGTTTCTTCTGCTTGCTGTTGTTCGGCGTGTATTCGTTCCTGCTCTTTTTGCTGACGTAATTCGGCTTGTTGTTTCAGTTTGTTCTGTTTGCCTAATTGTTGTTGCATCCACTCTGCCGAGGTGGCACTGCTGGTTTCTAACCATTGTTGCAGTGCGCTATCCGGTTCTTTGGGGTCAATTTCCACCAATACCCAACCAAAAGGTAACAGGTTTTGTTTATTGGTGATGTCATCAGCGGCCAGCCACCAGGTTTTTGGTTGTTTTTCCCAGATTGGCTTTTCGCCACGACCTTGCATAATCTTAATGCTGCGTATGCCATTAAGTGTCAAAGCCTCACCGCCACTATGACGACCAACACGGAGCAAAAAAGCTTCACCATTATTCAATCGCTTTATAAGACCTCCTTCAAGCAGTTGTTCCATCTGCTTTACCCAATCCTTTTGCAAGTATTCACGATCTTTCATGTCGTTCAGTTCTTGCCAGAATAAACCCATATAAAAAGCATTGCAGGCATCGGCAATTTGTTTGGCAGTCCATTGCAGCTGTTGTTTGGGCAGTTTGCGATTATCTTGCGTAACAGACTGGGCGTTGTGCAAGGTTAAACTGCCCGTAAAGCTTTGATAATGTTGTGGTGCTATACATTCCAGTAATTGATAAAGATTGCTAGCTTCGGCTTGTGACTGTACCAATTTGCCATCTTTATTTGTAACGGGCTTGCGTTTACGATTCACTGCGAATTGTACTTGGCACGCGGGCTTGTCTATTTGACCTTGCCAACAGGCATCACCAATGGATACTAAGCGCATCGGGTCGGTATGAAATTTACCGTCGAATAATCGTTCTTGAAGTTGTTGGTTACGTTCGTTACGGTCAATTAAAGCCTTACCATTATTGACACTATCCAATAATGCTGTACGTATAGCGCCTTTAATACTGCTGCCTGGCAAAAAAGGTTTACCATCACTAGGATTATAAGAGGTACGGTCAATTTCCAGTTTATTAATAACCCTTTTTCCTTGGCCTTCGTGTTGTGCGGTTTTACCGATACGTTTCTCATACAACGACTTAACGCCACTGGCTGTAGGAATAGGTGGCATGGCAAAAGCCAGTAATTTCTCCCGCTGCTTATGAAAGAATGCCTGTACATTGGTCAACATTTTGTCATCCGGCTTACCGTTGGCTATTGCTAATAGCTGTTGCCTATCGCTGTCAGTTAAACCATTCAACGCAGCACGACTGTCAAAACTGTATAAAGCACCTGCTTCATCATCAATCACATAATTGCCAGGTTCATAGCTCTCATCAGCGCCAATATGCACAGGCGAAAGCGGGGTAAATTTAAGCGTATAGTGTTTTAAGAAACTCATAAATTCCTTTAATCCTTGTAGCCCAACTGTTTCTTGATATGCCGAACCAGTTGGTCATCAATCTCATTATGGCGGGGTACAGGTTGTTTTCGTCCGTTGTGCGGATTAACAAAGATGTCGTGCCGACTACCGTGTCGAGCTAAAAAACAACCTTGTGCTTGCAGCCAGCGAATGAATTCACTGCGTTTCACAGGGCGATTTCCTTGATATGGTGATTGGCGGGTACATCGTCCAACACCATCAATTGGTAAGCATCACGGATATTTTCTTCCAACTCTTCCAGGGTTTCGCCTTGGGTCATGATGTCAGGATATTCCTGCAATTTCCCTAACCAGAAATGTTCAGATTTCCAATAGATAAGATGATAGTTGCTAGCCATGTTCGTACTCCTGAAAATTAACAAAAAGAGGTATAACGGGAGCATAACCTTGATGTACCGTAGCCTTAAGGGTTTTTGACAACTCGCCATTACCACCGATGCCTTGGCCAATAAATCCAAATTCAGGCTGATGAGTACTAAACACGGCGGCAGTTTGCGCCAATAACACCGGATTTTTAAACGGCTTACCTTCTTGGTGTACAGCAATATCGCCATGCCGCCCAAAACGGGTGAACAATTGGTAAAAACTACGGTTGCCGTCAAACCCCAAACCTTGTGGCGCACACGGTGCCAGTGTTAAAAAAGCATTGGCGTTATCTTGCGCCGGCAATGCCTTTTCCTGAAAATCACTGATTTCGAACTTACCCATGCCAATGCTGGCATCTTTTCCGTAACCAAACATGCCAATATCTGCCAGGCATTGTTGGCAAGCTTCTTTGCTTAACTTATCGGTATCCAACAAAATATATATCGTCCACCGCAAGCCAGGAATAAACCATTCCTGCTCCACACTGTAAGGTGCAAAGCCGTTTTCACCGGTGGTATTGGTCTGGCGGTTAATAGTGTTATGCGGCTGTGGATGCTTCTCGCTAAGGCTGTGGTAATGCGTCTCTGGCTTCTTTGTCTTGTCCAGGTATTGAGCGGCAATTGTTCTGGCATTAACCGCATGCCCCAGCCAGTCTCTAATGGGTTGTTGCAGTTTGGCTTCCGGTAACCAAGACAGTTTTTTTACCGCTTTGCGATCTTGTCCTTCTTCTGGAGTGTGGTAAAAACAGCTAGGCAATTTTGGCAGTGGCAGATAACCTTCGGGGAAAGCATCGGACACCACGGCAAACGGCTGCTTGTTGACATAATCGACCAAGCAATCCTGCAATCGTGCTGCACCGTAGCGGTTGCTGATTGCCCAACACAATTGCCCAAACAGCGTATCGCCTTTTAACGGCGTGGCGAATGGCGATAAAGGTGCCAGTGTTATTCGGTAAACATTCATTTAAGTCTCCCAATCCACTAAGCGTAAGCCATTTATTCGGCTAAATTCACGAGTGTTGTGCGTCACCAACGTTAAATCATTCGCCAAAGCAATCGCGGCAATTTGTAAATCATAAGGGCCAATGGGTTTACCTTGCCGTTGTAAATCAGCGCGAATTTTGCTGAAGATTAGGGCGGCCTCGTCATCAAAGGATAACGATTGAAATGGCGCTAAAAAATGCTGTTGCTTTGCCAACGTTTGTTCAGATCGTTGGCTCTTCATGGCACCAAAAAATAATTCCGATTTAACCACTGAACAAACTGCAATGTCTTGCGGTTGATAGCGATGCAACTGAACACTAACCATTGATTGTGGTTGGTTAAGATAGACAACGCAAACATTGGTGTCGAGAAGAAAAATCATTCTAGCTCCAAGCGTGTTTCATATTCCCCTTGCGGCGCACGTTCGATGGGATCGTCCGCCAAACAGCCAGCCGTCGCCTCAAAAAAACCGATAGGCCAGCCGTTGGCATCGGTTTCCGTACTTGTTTGTTGCTGGGTTTGTTCGCCCAAAGGCCAGATAATCACCTCCACTGCTTGATGGCGAAGTTCTTCTGGAATGACGATGGTATCGGGTGCATCTTGGTAAATTTGGCGTATGGGTTGCATTAGGCCACCTCACTCATATTAAGTTTATCGAGTCTGCTTTGAAAATCTTGTCCGTCCAGTTTCAAATCCCGAAAAGCAATTTTTCCATAGCCTCGCGAGCCTGAACCGCCCAAGCCAGTGTACTCCAACAATTTAAGCCCAATTATGAGCATCTCAGTTAAATCTTCGCCGTCATGGACACGCAAGGTCAGTTTAAAATCGAATAGGGCAGTGGCAGGGACTCGCTCGGTATTACGTGGATGTTCGGCTGTGCCTTTAATGCGGTCAATGGTGTTTTCCATCTTGGTTTCGGTGAGCAGCAGGTTTTTCTTATCCATGTCGGCCACCCACTCGGGCATGAGGGCGCAATCCCAAAACGCTAACCGGCTGGGGCCGATTTTTGATACAAGCACATTGTCATTATTGCTATCAGGTGCGCCACCAAATAATTTGAGTATATTTTTTGCGTGTTCTTTAACTTCTTCCCGACAAAGCGGAATGTCGCTAAAGGTAAGTGGCTTGCCTTGTTGGTCGTCTTTCCTGCCCTGCAAACTTACAACGCCCAAATGCCACTCCAACAAGCTTCGCATCTTGCCTTTGATGCTAGAGCCTGGAATGTAAGGTTCTTGGGTAATGGGGTTTTTAATAACCGGATTGTCAGCGCCGCCGATATGGATTTCGGCATTGCCGCTGCCAATATGCAAGCCACTGAGTAGTTCAATTTGGCCGGTGAGTTTTTGGATGTTGGTGAGTTGCATCGTATTGCTTCCTATCAGTTAGGGCGTTCTTGTTTATAAAAGCCCATAAAGGCTTCCATGAATAATTTGAAGGTGTGTAGGGTTTCGGCACAGACAACTTGCTTCAAACCATTGTGCAGCAAGTCAACAAAATTACGATCGACCAATTTTCGGCCTTCTGCATAAGCGACTTTGGCGTTAAGCATCCGAATAAAAGGCAAATATTCATCAAATTTTTCTGGCTTAAGAACCACCTTGTTATCCCATAACACAATTTCATCGTAGAATTTTCTGAGTTGGGTGGATTTATTGACTTTATCGCTGCCACAAGCAACCATTCTGGCCGCCTCTTTTGCAACGCTATTAAACAATTCTGGGTCTAGCTTTTTATCGGTTTTGCCAAGTTTTATGTCCATGTAGAACTCCTATTAAATAGTTTGAGG
>SBAV01000380.1 GCA_005239965.1 Methylobacter tundripaludum | reverse complement strand
TATTTCGACTACACACTACACGAAACAGAAGAGATGTTTTACACTGTAGGAAGGGAACGCGGGTCTTTTCGCTTGGGGGATGAAATAACGCTCGCCATCCGCACCAGCCGTATTTTCCAGAAATTCGACGGGCAATGGAAACAAGTTCATCATCATGGCTCAATCGAAGACCCACAGTTGTTGGGCAGGTATCAATCGGCTGTTTTGGCTAAGCACCCGTAACCACCTGTCACTATCCGTGCGTAGGGACGCAAAACCTTGTGTCTCTATGAAGTGATTGTTTTGGGGTACAATAAAATATGCTACCGTAGATGTCGATTTACTGGGGAATAAAATGGCTAGGCAATTTGAATTTAACAGCGAAAACACTTACATGACCGAGGCGGAATACTTGGCAAGTGAGCCGAATGCTGAAGTTAAACGCGAATACATTGATGGACGTGTTTATGCGATGGCTGTGGCAAGTAACAATCATTCACGGATAACCGGCAATGTCCTTCGCGAAGTTGGGAATCACCTGAAGGGCAAACCGTGCGAGGCTTTTGCCTCTGACACCAAAGTTAAATCAGGGCAAAATTACTTCTATCCCGATGTCATTGTCGATTGCAGCCAGCCCTCTGGAGTTGACACCTACACGGAATCACCGCTGCTGATTATTGAAGTGCTGTCCAAATCAACTAAAAAACGTGACCTGACCACCAAGCTCATCCAGTACCTGAATTTACCTACTTTACAGGAATATGTACTGATAGAACAGGACGTTGTTACCGTGCAATTGTTACGCAGACGCAATCATTGGCAATCTGAATATTATTTTCTTGGCGATTTGGTCACCTTTGAAGCCATTGCTCTGACCCTCAGCGTTGAAGACATTTATGACCGCGTTGACAACAGTGACATGCATGAATTCAGGCAGGCGCAAATGGGCTTGCCGACTCCAGGCCAAAGTGATTTCCGATAAATAATTCGCCCCGTGAAGACGCAGGGCTTTGCGTTTCCACGGGTGAGCGAGTTGTTGAACCAAAACCAGACATGCCCGTTATTTTGATTCCTCATCAAAAACCAAAGGCTTTCCCTTAACCACTTTCTTGTTCCACAAACCGGTGTGTGAAAAGCACTGCCAGCCCCACTGCAACCAGTTAAGCAACGACACCGCCAGCCAAAACGACCACACAAACATCAATACCCGATAGACCGTTAAAGGTACGGTGACTAATGTCGCCGTAGGTAAAGTCGACAAACTGCGATCCTGATACCAGTTTAAATGGTAGGCCGATGACTGGTTGCCAGTAATCTGCATATCCGGCGATGCCCCTAACAAGCCCTGCCCGACTGCAAACAGCAACACACCCAGCGACAGCACCGTCAGTAGACCAATTGCTGCTTGCAAGGCATTAAAGTAACGAAATTCTGTAGCCGTTTGCCGGAATCGCCAACCTAGCAGCAGCAACCAGACAATCACGATCCCCGCCAATTCATGCGGGATTTGACTAAGACCAATCAGCAATAAAAACCAGTGCCTGCCTTTTAGCGGGGTCATCGGAATTCTGCCTAAGCCTAAAGACAGCAACAACAGGACAATCAACACACCCCAGAACAACACCGCAGGCCCCATAGTCGGGCCAAAGGCAAACAACAACCAACGATTCTCGCCGATAGTGACATGCAGATTGGTGTTGACGCTGTCCCTGCCCAGATCAATTTGCGGTGTGGTCAACAAGGTTCGCATGGCAACGGCTTCTTGCCAGTTGACTTGAATATCCTGTTTCCCGGGGTTAACAGGTAACGTAAGTTTTCTGCCTTCTTGTCGAATCGGATGCGTCCGGCCATCGATAATCACCGATTGCAAGACTGCTTTTTCCGGTAACATCAAGGTATGTTGGGATCCTTGTGAGCTACGCAGGGTAAACTTTAATTCGGTATCCTGGCTACGGATACCGGGCGTTACCTGGACATCGCTGTTATCAATCGTTAAGGTTTGCCCTTCTACCGATTGCGGGCGGGTAATCTGCAAAGTCAGTTTTTCACCCGGCCAGGGATGCCATTCCGGTAGCCATTGCCCTTCACTTTGCAAGTGCATCATGGCAATGCCGGACGGTTCTACGTGCCAGATGGGACTAATGTTAGCCTGCCAAACCTCTACCCATTGGTCGGTTTGCGGGGCAGCCAGCGACAGGGCATCGGATTTTTCCAGCGTGGATTCCCATTGCATATCGGTTTGCTGGGGCGCCATATTGACTTCCACAACACCGTCTTTAACAGTAACTCCCTGCGTAGTCACCGACTCGCCCGCCAACAAGGGCACATTCAGGATAATGCCGGTATCGGCTGGCGATACCCGTACCATGCGGGTGGTCACTCGCCAATCCAGGCCCAGTTGCAAATGCCGTTCAATCCTGACAAACGGCGGCAAATTGACATTTGTCAGTTGCGTTGGAGTAACGCCAGTGGTCTCTATTGCCTTCGCAACACGGGTAAATTGCAGCTGGTTTTCCACCTGGCCATTTTCCTGTAGGCCGCTGACATCCCAATCCGAACGCTCAACACTGACCTGATTCGGCTTTAACACAAACGGCAGGGTAAAACTGCCCAACAAGGGCGGCACCCCACGCAGCACCACTTGATGACCACCTTCGGGCAAATTAATCCACAAGCCATTACTGTCGCGATAAAGCCCCTGTGCAACAGCGCCATTGACAGTAACCTGATTGGGGAACCATTGTTCATAATCCACAGGCAACGGGATGGCAACCGACTGCTGGGCGTGAATTTGCAGGGTAACCGACAATTCCTTGTCGTTGATCAGCACCTTCATATAGGGAATTTGCGCGCAGGTCGGCAAACAATCTGGGGCTTCCAGCAAACGGGCTTTCAATTCATCCAGCACGGTCTGGTCAGGAAAATCCGCACGGGCTTGTTGCGTAGGCACAGTCGCCATGGGAGCCACTGAACACCACAGCAAAACCGGCAGGAGCGATTTTGGGTTGAATTTGAATTTATCCAGAAAACCAAACAGCCGCAATGCCAAGGTCAACACCAAAATGACACGAATAAAATTAAGCACCATGCTCAACATGGGCGACAAATACCATAAACGCAGTTGCTGCCCTGCATCCACCGAACCATTCCATGACAGCATCACTTTATGCCAATGCCATTGCGGTAGACCAGGACCGGTTTGCACTTTGGCTTTAGGGTCGATACGTTCAAAGTTGGTTAGCGCATCGGCGCCTGATCCCGAATCACTTTCAGATTTATATTCAGGCACTGCCCGCTTCATGGCCGATTTCGCCATGGTCTCCACACGTTCTGCGCTAGCCATTGGCGCATTGGCCCTAGCAGGCGCTGTGGACTCGGCGACAGGCGATTGCACATAAGTAATGCCTGTGGGAATCTCTAGCTGAGGATAAATCCCGGTACGCACTTGCGAGATCATAAAAGGGACGGTAATCAAAATTAGCGCTATCCCAAACAGCCGCCGACAGCCGTCCATAAATTTTAAAAACTTACCGGCGGGCAACACTTTGACGAGCGCCGTAGCACCTAAAATTAACAACCAGACATAACGTGGCGCTTCCGGCTCATGCCAGATAAGCGCCAGAGTAAGCAAGGCAAACACGCCCCAAACTACGCTAAACAATTTCGCTATGGCCAAGGCCGCAATCAAGACCAAAAAGAAATCCAGCAAATTCCAACGCGAAATCCAGCTGTCCGGCACATTATCCACACCCGTTGCCGCCAGTAAGCGCCAACCCGGCGGCAGATTCAATTCCGCACTGACATTACGAAAGCTCTGTTCCCAACCCACAGCGCTGATTGCACTGATATTGCCCAATACACGACTATCGGCATCGAGGTTGATAGCGCCTTTTCTCACTTCAACCCCTTGTTTGCCGGAATCGGCCTGAAGGGTAATGAGCTGGTCATTGCCGTCCAGCATCACCTTGCCCAATTGGGTTTTGGGTAGTGCATTCAGCCGCCAGTCACGGGTCATGGTACCGGTAACCACGTCATTGACGGTATAGCCGTCACCATCAAAATTCAGCCACAGCTTTCGGTTTAAATTCAGCTGATTGGGTTCGGGTTCGGGGTCACCGTTGCGTATAACCTTAAATCCCATCACTTGGCCCTGACTGATTTTGTAAGTCGGCAGATGCTTCCATTCATCGGGCAAATTGGTTTGGCTGGCATCGACAGTGGCCAGCTTTTCAATTTCCACCACCCGCAAATCAGGTTTGGCATCAAACACCCACAGCTCGGATTCCGGCCAATCGGCATTCACCGTATTAAACGGAATGATTTTAACCACGTTACGGCTTCTGGCATTAATATCGATTTGCCATTGGCCAGGACGCACTTGCAGTAATAATTGGCCATCCGGTTCAATACGCGCCGGCAACGGACTTTGCAAACTCAACGGGATAAAATCATCCAGCACCGGTTTCGCCAAACGTATTTCGCGTTGCTCGCCGGAGATATTCAATACCAGGCGTGTAGTCATCATCATCGGCACGTCATCGCTGAGGTATCTAAACACCTGGACATCAAGATTATTCTGGATATTTTCGGTTTTCTTCTGGCCTATGTCGTTTTCGGTTAACCAGAGCTGGCCTTCCTTGATGACCGGTGCAGCAAGTGGTTGGCCGTTGATGCGGACATTAATCAGGCCGGTGTCGGAGGGGATGCTTAAATTTTCGGGGATGGTTTTCCACAAAAAATCGCCTTTGATATCATAACTTCCGGTAGGCAATTTGATCGATGGCACGCCGTTTCTCTCCATCACCGGTGCGGTCTTGGCGTTGACGGTAACATTCAGCGGCCAGCGTTTCTGGTCGCCCGGCAAACTGACCCAGCTTTCCTGATACACTTTCCAGTTGATGGCGAACGTACCTTTGACCGGCGTAAGGTCCAAAAGCAACTGAGTTGGCCAGCTACAGCGTTTTTGTTCATAGCTGTTGTACATAAAAGGACAACTCAAGTCTAGCGTATCCTTCAACACCCAATCCACCCAGGGTTTAAGAGGTTCTGGCACTTGTTCCGGCTTTAATGGCACCGCCTGTACACACGATGCAAAAACAAAGATACTCAGCCATAACCAAAGCCTAAAACGCATAATACCCTCCTGATAAATAGTTACACAGCCGATCAGCTCATTCTACTTGCTAGTCTTTTCAATAGAAAGCGAGAATACAACATTTCTGCCCTCCTCACATCCACTGCCATTAAGTTAAGCAAGAAAGCTCCCTCTCCTGCTGGAGAGGGCTGGGGTGAGGAGAATAAAACCAACAGCTTAAATTTCCCCTCATCCCAACCTTC
>SBAV01000233.1 GCA_005239965.1 Methylobacter tundripaludum | reverse complement strand
GCCCAACACGCCCATGCCTTTGGCAAAATAGATGTAGGCAAAATACAGGATCATAAAACCAAAGGCATATTTGATTTTGTTCATCCAGTACCCGGCTTTTGGCAGTTTTTTAAATTTGACCACGCTGACGATAAAAAACGGCAAGGCCACGCCCAAACCAAAACCGCCCATCATCATGCCGCCGTGCGAGGCAACCACGAATTTATCCCAAAACCCCAAACTTTGATTGACCAAAGCCAAGGCATCGGCTTTGGCGGCAATGTTATCGGCCACCTGTAACAACAAGGCGAAAACAATCGGGCCAACGCAAGGAGAAATCACCAAACCCGCTACCGTACCCATTAACCAGGTTCCGCTTAAACCGTTAACACGGGTGGTTTTTTGGTCCAGGGTATGCACTTCATTTTGCATGAAGCTCAGTTCGTAAAAACCCAGCAAGGCAATGGCAAAGAAGGCAAAAAACACCGCGAAGGCCAGGTTAACCCACGCCGACTGCATGAAAGTGTTGAATGCACCGCCAGTCATGCCGGCCAACAAGCCCAGCACGATATAGGTGCCAATCATGCCCACCATATACGCCAGTGCGTGCTGCTTTTCCTTGTCTTTGTGTCCTTGTGCCCGATTAATGATAAACATGGAAGTAATCGGCAGCATGGGGTACACGCATGGTGTTGCCACCGATAACAAACCGGCAATCAACATCAGGCCAAACATAATCAGGGTGTTGCCCTGATTGTTTTTAAACAATGCCAACAGTTTGTCGGTAAAGCTTCCAGACTCACCGGTAGAACTATCGCCTTCTGCCGTCTGCATTGCAGCGGCAGAAGGCGGCAATGCCAAATTTACCTGCAGGTGTTGAGGACGGAAACATTCATGAGCAACATCGTTGCACAGTTGGTACTCTATCGACAGGTCGGCTTTTTGAGGAGGCGTCGATTTACCGTCTTGCGCCAACCACACGGTAAAATCACCCTGGTTACGCAAAACCATGGCTTTTACCTCACTATCATAAACACCAGCTGGTTTTTCCAGTTTACTGACGGTTACACCGGAATTGGTAAGTTTGCTCTCGGCATTAATGGCAACGGGAATATAAACATTTTCCGCACCTTTATCCAGATAAGCATGATGGTCTTTGGGCACCGTTAGGGTAATTTTGTACTGCGCTGGCCATGCCGTAACATTGACGGCATTAACGGCAACCTGTACTTTGGGCGCTTGGGCAAATATCAAGTCTGCCCATAGCAGGCCCATTAAAAACAATAAAATAATAGGTAAACTATTTTTCATCACGTCAGTCCTCAAGATAAATAGGCTGAAACCAAACGCATTGACCTAAAACCGCAGGTTAAATGAACCGGTAATCAAGTAATAACTAAAATCGGCAAAGTCCCCTGCATTATTGCCCCCCAACTGATAACTGGCGCTGTGGTTGTAATATTCGCCACCAACCTGGAACTTCAGATGCGTTAAAGGGGTTAGCCCGGCAATTTCCTTGCTCACATGGAGACCAGCAGAAACCGCACCAAAACCTGCCAAACGGTAGTCACTGGAATAATATTTTGCTTGCAGATCTGTGCCCACTTCCTGGTAAAAATCCGCCTGGTCCTGTGAGTAATAACGCACGCGCGGCGCAATTTGCCAACCATCGCCAACCGGCTGATGCCAGCTTAATTCAGCCGTATGGGCGTTAACGCCCCAACTGTCGGTACTAAACCGGTAATCAATGTGCAATGCCGCATCATTCAAGTCGCCAAAATGGCGCACATACTGGGTTAACCAGGCAAACTGGAATTTCTCGCGCGGCCTTGTATCTGGCCTGAAATCAACAAACATGCCGTTATCATAAAAGAAAACCAGCTTATACGGATCGGACATATATCCGGTGTTATGGGCAAAGGTTACATTACTGAGCAACAAGGTGTCTTTATTGATAACCTGCGATACACCCAGCAAATATTGCTGACTGGTCTTACTGCCTTTCAACGCCGGACGGTCGGTGGGATTAATCTCATCGAACGCCAGTGATACGCCAAAGTTGGCCGTCGTCAGCTTTTTATTGAATTCTTTGCTGATCGTAGTGCCGACATAACGCGAGGTGTAATCATTTTCTCTTGAAAAACCACCGTTCAGATTTATCGAACCGTTATCAAAAAAATACGTTACCGAAGGGGTGATGCCATCACGGCTGTCGCAAATTGACCGCCCACACTCGCTTGACAAGGCTTTCTTGGATGCGCCGCTGACAATTTGCTTGATGCTGCCTTGGCTATCCAGCTCGTTATGCTTGGGCGATGCCCCGGTAACAATGTCTCGGACTAAGCTGACCGAGGCCGTCATGGATTTGCCAATCGGCGCTGACAGTGCCCCCTCATAGGTATTCACATCAATCCGTGAACTGCTTTCTGAATAATGCCCGTATTGGAAATCGGCATTATAGGTTTCCTCAACCCGGCCAGCCAATGCCGTCTGCATTAAACCCGGCAAGGCCAGTGCCGCAACACTCAAACAGGCAACGAAGTTAGATTTATCCTGACTACTCACATACCACCCCATCTAACATCATTAACCCTAACCCAATCCATGAACCCGGCACTGTTATCAGTTACAACCACAACCACCTCCGCCGCCGCCATAACCACCACCCGCCGCTTCTTTACTGAAAGCGGTGTGTTGCCGAAAACCAAACTCCAAAGGATCTGGCGTCAGGGCCATTTGAGGCAACGCCAATGCACCCCGTTGCCTGGGTAAAACCTCAGTACAGCCTGTCAACACCACTGTTGTGATGAGCAATATCGCGTAATATGCTTTCATAATTGACTTTTATTATTTTGCTAATAGTTGGGTAACTTTTTGTTCCAGCTCATCAATATCGCTTGCAGTAAAACCGTGGTGTATGTGTTGTACAACTCCCTGTTTGTCAATGATGAACGATGTCGGCATCGATTCCACAACGTACTGATCAGCCCATTCGCCTTTACCGTCGTGTAACACGGTAAAATTGACGGGTATTTCCTGTAAAAATTTTTCTGCTTTGGCCTTATCTTCATCCAGATTTACACCGACCACTTCAAAGCCTTGCGCTTTCAGTTTTTCGTGCAGTTTGTTTAACAACGGAAAAGACGTACGACAAGGCGCACACCAGGATGCCCAAAAATCTAAATAAATGACTTTACCTACTTTATCTTTTAATGCCATTGACTGGCCTTGTTGCAAGGTCGGCAAGGTAAATTGCGGTGCCGGCTGCCCCACTTCTGTAGCATCAGCATTAAACGTGGTGCTTGCCAGCATGGCAAGAGCAAGCAAAGGCATTTTTTTTGTTTTCATAATCATCTTTATATTGATATAGGCTTAAATGCACTTTAAAAAGTGCGTCACTCGGTTTAAAAAACTTTTTCCTGAAAAAGATCGGGTCACTCAACACCGGCATTGCACCTGGTGTACCCTCCATCCTAAGCTATGTAACCCGATTGAATGGCAAATTGTGTGAAAAAGCTGGCAAGCCTTGCTGGCTTACCAACACCCAGCAAAGCAAAGGGGGCTTACCGTTGCTGGCGTTCATTAATGGCATGAGCCACTGACTTTGGGCGCATCCATGTACCCAAGGAATGCCAAATCACTTGGCGATTCCTTGAACAAGGCGATAATCACCTTGTTTTTTCAAATTAGCCATGCGAAAACGAATGGGCATGGCGCTTACCCGGATAACCAGTCGCTTTCAAATACTTATTGATTTGCATCGGCGAAGGGCTAACGGTCACATCCAAACGCTTGGTCGTATCTTTTGCACAGGATGTGGGGTAAGGATTGGCGATTTCGTTTCTGACAATTTTAAAGCTGGGGGCAAAGTCATTAGCACCCTTTAAATTTGGATGGGCTGAAAAAGACGTGTAATGGCCTTTACCGCAAATTTGCCATACTGGCACATACACGGTTGCAGTTTGTACGCAGCCTCTTAATCTAGCGGTTGTCGCGCGGAATTTCAAGTCTGTGTAAAACTCATCGGTTAAGTTAAAACTGTGCCAGTGCAGAGCACTTACAGAATCAGTTTGTTCACGGCCATGATGCGAGAAACCACCAATTTTTTCCCAATAAGATTTGGTCTTGGCACCAATCTCATTGGTTGAAACACGCAAGTTCAGCACAGGCCCAGTATCGTATTCGATGACTTTTCCAGTCGCCGCATCAGTCCGTTTTGACCAAAACACATTTTCCAGTATTGAGGCTTGCATGATATCTTTGCCAGCCGTATCTTTCATAGGTTTACCGTCCTTACCTAATTTTGGCTTGAGAACATCAAATTTTGCCTCTGGCGCACTGGG
>SBAV01000343.1 GCA_005239965.1 Methylobacter tundripaludum | reverse complement strand
TTTATGGATTTCTTGCTTACCAATGTTTCTCCCCAATTGGTTACAAGACTAACGATAACGAATATTGGGGAAAATTGCGGAGATTAATGATGTCTAGCGGTATTAAACAGAAAATTGAACAATTAAGCGTATCATCTGGGCAGGATATCGCTCAAAATATTATCGAATTAACTGTACAACTTAAAGGACAGTTTTATGTATTAAAACAAGTTATTGATAAAAAAACTGGGCCTTTTGGATTTAAAATCTACGACAGCGAAGAAATAGCTCTTCGTGTACTGTTGTTATGCCTAGTTTGGACAACACTTGATCCATATACTGCCAATACATCAATTGGAGCGATGCAAAAGGAGGAAATAAAGAGTGCCGCTTCGTTACTTAATGTCCCTCTGACTGAAATAGAACCTCTTTCTTTATTTGAAAATGAGCTTTTTTCAGCTTTATCAAGCCTTTTAACACGATGATAAGACTCCTATAATTATTTTGGGCTTACCCGCTCCACCAACCAATCCGCCCACTCAGAAAAATTACCCCTTAGAGCCATAAGTATCTACACATCTTTGATTAGTTATTGAAAAACAAACAGTTAGCGAATTTGGCGAAAAACGACAATTTGATGAAAATCAAATGGTTACAAAACTTGTGTAGATACTTATGCCTTAGAGCAGGCGGTTGAATAATCTGTATGTCGGGATTAATCTGCCTGGCGTACTGAATACAATGTGCCATATCAAACGCTGTGAAAAACCTCCAGAAGCAATAGAGCATGTATTTTCACGAAGTGAAACGTAGTTTTACGACATCACGTCTCGTCAATAGAGTATTGAGCTTTATACACCCCCACTTTGCGGGAATATAAACAGGGCCGGGATCGCTAAAGGCAGCGTAGTGAGTATCATCGCAAACTTGTTTATGGGCTCGGATGCCCAAAACAAGCTTTCGCAACAGTACCGACCCTTACAATTAGAAGCTTATCCTGATGCACCAACAAAACTGATTCGTATCAATAATTGCGCTGCACCGAAAACTTGGCCAACATAACCAAAGCTTCCTTATATTCGGATTCTTCCAGCACATCGAGCGCCTTGATGGCTTTTTCAGCTTCCTCATCAGCGCGTTGCTCGGTGTAGGTGATCGCTTGAGTGCGTTGCACTATCTCGTAAACCGCATTGAAGGCATCACGGTCGCCATGCTTGATTGCATCAATAATCACTTTCGCTTCACTGGCGCTGCCCTTTTGTATGGCATGGATCAAAGGCAAAGTGGGCTTGCCTTCCGCCAGATCGTCCCCCAAATTCTTGCCTAAATCTTCCTGGCTGGCCTTATAGTCCAACGCATCATCAATGAGCTGAAAAGCAATGCCCAAATGCTGGCCGTACTCGGCCAAACTTTCTTCTATCTTTGCAGACACGCCCGAAATCACCGCACTAAGCCGTGTTGCCGCACTGAACAAAATTGCGGTTTTCCTGGCAATCACTTCCAGGTATTTTTGTTCGGTTGTTTCTGGGTTATTGCAGTTTAACAATTGCAATACTTCGCCTTCAGCAATCGCCGTGGTGGTTTTTGACAGAATCTCCATCACCCGCATATTGCCGGTACGCACCATCATTTCAAAAGCTTTCGAATACAGATAATCGCCCACCAAAACACTGGCCGCATTGCCCCACACTGCATTGGCCGATTCTTTGCCGCGCCTTAACTCCGACTCATCGACAACATCATCGTGCAGCAAGGTTGCTGTATGGATAAACTCAATCACTGCCGCCAATATCAGGTGGCTGGACGTAGTGCCGCCCAACGCCTTAGCGGCCAGCAATAACAGCATCGGGCGCAAGCGCTTGCCACCGTTGCCCACAATATAATGTCCCATCTGATTAATGAGTACGACATCTGAACTTAATTCATCAATAATCAGCTGATCGACCGCTTTGGTTTCAGTGGTCGTCAAGTCCTTTATAGAATCAAAATTGATGATAGATGCCGGGGCGGAATATAATTGCGATACCATCATTTAACGCTAAGTATTTGAATTTGAGTTGTTTTCATGACAATAATCTATGAAAAATAAAATAACTTTATTATTATAACCGAACAGAGGCTTAATCTGTCATGCTATTGAATAATCGATAGCAATGTCAATAGCCTTGTTTTTGTTATCACAACGACAGCTTTGCACATTCAATTAAACTTATGTTTGACTTGTTAAGCCTTTAAAAATATAATCATTTGTTCGCTAATATAACAGAATGCTTGATGGAGCTTGCTCGGATGTATGCGGTAATTCAAACAGGTGGTAAACAGTACCGGGTCCAGGAAGGTACTACCTTAAAAATAGAAAAACTGGAGCTGGGTATGGGCGACAGCATCGAATTTGATAAAGTGCTGATGGTTCAATCGGGCGAGTCTGTTAAAGTCGGCTTGCCTTTTATTGAAGGCGGCAAAGTTTCGGCGACTGTTTTGTCTCAAGGCAGACATAAAAAAGTCAAAATTATTAAATTTAGACGGCGTAAGCACCATATGAAACAAATGGGGCACCGTCAATACTATACGGAAGTCCGGATTACCGGTATTTCTGCATAGGTTAAGATATAATTTAGCGG
>SBAV01000253.1 GCA_005239965.1 Methylobacter tundripaludum | reverse complement strand
AAGCTTTTGAGATAATAACGTTTCGCAATGCAAAAAATTATTTCAACCATGCGGCTGAGTTTTCTTATTAACTATCATGAATTGAAAGCGCTGTAATTAAAAAAGCCAGTGCAATAAGCGCACTTAAAGTTATTAACCCTTTACGATTTATAGATGAGAGTGTGTAACGATGAAAACCGACAGCGAAATTATCAACACAGGATTTGAATCTATTTTTTCCACTTTAGGCATGGTTGATGCCGAGCGTTTTATTATGCTGATTAAACGTGATAAGTTTGATTATACCGAATGGCAAAAAAACCTTTGGCCAAATGAAACAGTTGAATCGTTGTCTAGTAAGGCGCAGAGAGCTTGGGAAAATCCATAATGAATGCAGAAACAATGCAAGATAGCGGCGTTGAATGGATTGGGGCGATTCCGAAAAACTGGAAAGTGCGGATATTAAAAAGGACAACGCACATCAAAGGGCGCATAGGCTGGCAAGGTCTTACCTCAAATGAGTACTTAAATGAAGGTAATTACCTGTTAGTAACCGGTACAGATTTTAAGGCTAAATACATTGATTGGAATACTTGCCATTATGTTGAACAAGAACGGTATTTAGAAGATAGCAATATTCAACTTCAGGAAGACGATGTATTGGTCACTAAGGATGGAACAATTGGCAAAATAGCGATGGTTAAAAATATGCCATTTCCAGCTACATTGAATAGTGGTGTTTTTGTTACAAGACCCTATAAGAATGAATACTTACAGCATTACATGTATTGGGTTTTAAGTTCGGATATTTTTCCTGAATTTATACATTATTCAAAAGTGGGAACAACAATTGTCCATTTATACCAAAAGGTTTTTGAGCGATTTAAATATCCTGTTCCACCGCTAGACGAACAAAAACGTATTGTCGATTATTTAGACCAACAATGCAGCAAGCTGGATGCCATTATCGCCATAAAACAGCAACAGATGAAAACACTGGATGCCTTGCGCCAATCCATTATTTACCACGCAGTTACTAAAGGCTTGGATGATTCCGTGCCGTTGGTTGATTCGGGTGTGGAGTGGTTGGGTAAGATTCCGCTTGGATGGAAAGTTAAAATCATTAAAAGGGAATTCGATATAAAGCTGGGAAAAATGTTACAACCCCTTCAAAAATCGGAATTAGATACAGAAGAGTATTACTTAAAGACTTCAAATATTTATTGGGAAGGTGTCAATATTACCAGTATAAATAAAATGTGGTTTTCACCTCTGGACAAATTAAATACAGAGCTTCAGTACGGTGATTTGCTGGTTTGTGAAGGTGGCGACGTTGGTCGATCTGCTTTGTGGAAAGAAGAAATAACGCCTTGCTATATCCAAAATGCAATCAACAGAGTGAGGTCAATTCATAATTGTTCTACAAAGTTTCTGTATTACTGGTTATCTATCTTAAAGAACAGTGGCTACATTGACGCAATGGTAAGCAGAATCACCATAGCGCACCTAACCGCCGAAAAATTAGAGCGACTTATATTTTTATTGCCATCACTTCCAGAACAAGAACGCATAGCAGACCACTTAGACCAAGAAACCCAACGCCTAAACACGTTAAAAGAAAACTTAAACCAACAAATCAACACTTTGGAAGCTTATAAAAAATCACTTATTTACGAATGCGTGACCGGCAAAAAACGCCTCACAATTTAAGCAATGTCAGACAAAAATAAAATATCAACCCATCAAAAAGATGATCCTTTACAAGCGGTGGCAACCTTAGAACCCACCCTTGAAGAACTGTTAGCAGGCAGCACTAAGCAAGCATTAGCCCTGACCGAAGAAGATAAGCAGTGGTTAAATCTTCGTGCCATCGGACAAGAGATTTTATAACCAAAATTTTGACCGAGACGCTATTGTCTATCTAACCTTGGCTATTTAAACGCTGGCTAAGCGCCCCAAAAAGGTTTACATTAGGCTACAATTTAAGTAATTTTGGAAACCTGACAGGGCGTATTTATGATTGGCGAACGTTTACAACGCGCACGGAAAGCAGCGGGTTTGGCATTGCGTACCGTCGCAGAACAAGCCGATTTAAGCCACACCACCGTTAGCAAGTTTGAAAAAGAGCTGCAAAAACCATCTTCTGCACAACTGATTAAACTGGCAAAAATTTTAGGCGTGCGTACCGAGTATTTTTTCCGTCCGCACACCCTAAAAATTGACGGCATTGAATACCGCAAAAAATCCACCTTGCCACAAAAAAGCCTGGATAAAATTCAAGCGGATATTATTGACCAAGCTGAACGCTGGCATGAATTGTTGGCGCTATATCCACACTCACCGATTAAAACCTTTGCTTTACCTCAAGGTTTACCTGATTTGATCAATAGTGCCAAGGAAATAGAAGCATTAGCTGAAACACTGCGTAACGCGTGGCAGTTGGGCTTAAATTGCATTCCTGAACTGATTGATACCCTGGAATCACAAGGCATTATGGTGATTAGCAGCACCGTGGACAACGACCAAAAATTTGATGGTTTGGCGGCGACCATTAACACCATTCCGGTGATTGTCGTAGGGGCGAATTGGACAGGTGACCGGCAACGCTTTACGTTGGCGCATGAGCTAGGCCATTTGCTGCTAAAAAATCGTTTAGCTGAATCATTGCTGGCCGATGAAGAAACACTTTGTAATCGATTCGCCGGTGCTTTTTTACTGCCTAAACAAACCTTGATTGAACATTTAGGTAAAAACCGTCATCGGCTTGAGCCAGAAGAACTTTACTTGTTAAAGCATGAGTTTGGTTTAAGTATGCAGGGTGTTTTATACCGTGCTTTGCAAGCTGAAATTATCAATCAGGTCACTTTTCAAAGTATTTGTAAGTTGTTTAGTTTGAAGGGTTGGCGGTCATGCGAACCTAAACAGCAATACCCCTCAGAGCAAACCATTTTATTTAATCAACTGGTTTATCGAGCGTTAGCAGAAGACTATTTTACCGAATCCAAAGCGGCTGAATTATTAGGTTTGCCAGTGTTTAAATTTCATCAACAGCGGAAATTAGAAAACCTTGACCCGGTTACTCATTAGCGATGCAAACATTCTGATCGATTTAGAAGACGGCGGTTTGATTGCTGACCTTTTCAAATTGCCCTTTCAATTTCAAGTACCGGATATGCTGTTTGTTGATGAGCTGGAAGCCGATCACGGCTACTTGCTGGAACATGGCTTACAGTTGGGCGAACTAACACCTGAATCTATGGCAGAAGTTGAAGGCTTGGTTAAAAGGTATAAAAAGCCCAGTCGTTATGATTGTTTTGCTTTAGTACTGGCAAAACAGGAAGCTTGCCCTTTATTGACTGGTGACAAAAATCTAAGGCAGGCGGCTGAACAAGAAAATGTCGATGTTAAAGGAACGCTGTGGATTGTCGAAGCCATGATAAAGCATCAAGTGATTACGTTTAAGGCGGCAAGAGCAGCCTACGAAAACATGAAACAAAAGGGGCGGCGTTTGCCGTGGGAGCTGGCAGAAAAGCGTTTATGCGAGATTGAGAACCGTTTATGACAAATCCGCGTCCAGAAGCGCAATTTCAAACCCACCTGGTCAATTACCTGCAAATCCAGCACGGTTACACCGTGTTGGCTACTCAGGATATTTCAGATAATGAATTCTATCTTGCTGAAACGGTGTTACTGGCTTTTATTGAGGCCACGCAACCCGAAACTTTAGCGCGTTTGCAAATCAATTACGGTTCGGACAGTTTTGGTGAAATCATTAAAGCATTAAAGACTACTCTGGCCTATCAGCCCTTGTGGTTAATTATCCGTAATGGCTTGGCGGTACGCGGTGAACATTTTCAATTGTTTTATCCTAAGCCGCGTTCCAGTGAAAGTGTCGCCAATCAGCACTGGCAACAAAACCGCATTCACCTTAATTCTACTTTGTTAAATCCAAGTATCGCATAAGTAGTTGATTTAATTCATACTATAAATATTTTTTTAATCTAGTATATCTCAATAGTGCATTT
>SBAV01000083.1 GCA_005239965.1 Methylobacter tundripaludum | reverse complement strand
TTGCAGATCAAAAAGTCTGTGTATAAATCTAATTTTTCTTTTTCCATTGGGAAATAATACACATTTTTTAGTGGCGGGTGCGTAACATCAGTTAAGTAATCGAACTGAAATTGCTGATAGTTTGGTTGCTAGTATGGTAGCGGATGATGAACCGGAAAATCGTAGTTATCTTACTAGGCTTTTACACGTTGCAGGTTTAGTGGAGTTATTAGCAGATAAGCCAGATAAAGTTAAAACAAAAGATGATGTTTACTGGGCTTTACGTTGGCGATCAATTCTTTTTCCAACTTATTTAAATGAATTATTGAAACGCCGTCGGAGTATTTTAGCTAGAAGACCAGGACGATCTGACCTTTATGTTGTACGTGATGAATGGATTAAATATGAAGCAGGGGAAATAGCGCATATTGAAAATATATTACCCCATGAGCTTAAATCCCGTAAAGTAATAAATTTGGCAGAAACAGAACAAACGACAACGCAAGAAACCGAACGAACCACTTTTGATGAAAGGGATTCACAAACATCTGAACGTTTTGAATTACGTGATGAAGCTAATAGTGATTCCAAATTGGCTATTCATATAGATGGTAAGGTGGATACGTCAGGTCAATATGGCCCTACACATGTTGATACACATATAGGTGGTGGTTTTGATTATTCTTTGGAGCAATCGACAAGGCGTGCAACAACGCAAGCCAAGGAGTCTGTTTCCAGGGCTGTTACCCGTGTTGAGGAAAAAGTACGTAATATTCGGACAACCCGTACCCTGACCCGTACAACAGAAACGAATAAACATGAAATAAAAAATGACGACAATACACCGATTGTTGGAGTTTACCGTTGGGTTAATAAAGTACAGCGGTTACAGCTATTTCGTTACCCTAACCGGTTTTTATTGGAATTTCAGATTCCAGAACCAGCGGCGTGGTGGCGATGGTTTAAAGACCAAGGCAAGAATAAAGGGCTTTCAACCCAAGAGCCCACTCCATTTACACTTAATGGCCAACCTAAAACTGAGATAAATCCACAGTTAAAACCTGAAGATATAAGCCATGACACAACAGATGCTGCTGGAAATATTGTAAAAGGTAATTACCAAACAATAGCTGCACGTTATGCAACCGTTGGATTAATTCCCCCTCCAACTAACATGATTATTGGTACTGTCATTAAACGTGATTCGCCGGAAGATGACTATTCGGATAAGCAGTCTTTTAGATATACAGTTGATTCTACGTTAGCGTGTCCAGATGGATTTGAACCAATCGATTGGGTTGCAACGGTAGTGACTGATCAAAATCTTACGACAAGTGCGGCGGGAGGGCTTTACATTGTAATTTCTGTTGGTTCAGGAGACAATCCACCTATAAAAGACTTTACTGAGGCAGGATTTTCTAGTATTGAAAAGCAGCTCAAAGGCAAAGTCGGTAATATATCTACTGGAAAAATCCCCATAGCTGTTTCAACTCGGCATGCTTTAGGTTTTTTTGTCGATTTGCGCATCACATGCAGGCCGTTGCCTGAAACGATAATGAAATGGCGGATTAGTACATATGATCTTATCGTAAGTGATTATTATAATATCAAACGCCAACATGAAGACGAAATTGCTGCAAGATCAATACGAGATGGTGTAATAATTTCAGGTGATGCGCCTGCACGAAACAAGGAAATTATTCGTGATGAGCTTAAAAAGCTTGTGATTGAAATGTTAACAGCCGAAGAGTTTAAGGGCAGAAATGCGTTAAATACTACCAACCCGCCGCCTCATGTCAATTTAGCTAATGCAGCTAAATTCTCAGCAGAAATCCAATTTCTTGAACAGGCTTTTGAGTGGGAAAACTTAACTTATGTACTTTACCCGTACTACTGGGCATCAGATACTCGATGGACAGAGTTAGCGGATATAACTGGTGCTGATCCTGATTTCGCCCAATTTGTACGTAGCGGCTCTGCAAGAGTTGTAGTACCCGCTCGTCCGGGTTTTGAAGAACAAGTTAATCTCTATACCGAGTGTGGCATTATTTGGGGTGGTGGGCCAGTACCCGCACCAGGTGATATGAATTATATTTCCGTTGCAGAAGAAATTAAGGCGCAGCATCGAGCACCCGATGATGGTGTTCATGGTGAATCATGGGATGTTCGGCTGCCTACGGCGCTTGTGTGGTTGGAGAATGAAGTGAAATTGCCGGAAAAACCTAATGGGAGCAGGGAATTGGATGAGCCACCCGGAAAGAAATTTGTTAATTAAGAAATCATATTCTCTTTTATGCCATCACCAGCTATTGACCCAAAGATAAACAATAAGCCTAAAAAGCTTGCGCCAAATGATGTGCATTACTTAGCGCTTGAAGGTGGAGGGGGTAAAGGGTTCGCTTACTTAGGCGCAATAGGTGTACTTGAAGAACTTAAAGTAATGCAACAAGTTGAAGGTTTTTCTGGTGCTTCTGCGGGTGCAATTACCGCCCTTCTTCTTTCTATTGGATATACAAAAGATAAACTAGAAAAATATCTATCAAACACAGACTTTACTAAGTTCTATGATAGTCCTGAAATTAGATCTAGACCTGAGGTTGGAGGATGTAGATTGGTGACTAGAGTTGTTGAAGGGAAGAGAGTAGCTGACGACACAGACGAAGAAAAAAAAATATTAGAATTACTGGATTATTCCCCAGAAATAAGTTCACTAGGAGCTGTGCTAGTACAAGCTGGAATTGTTGGTCCGATTGGACAAGTGCTACTAACAGGAGGGATAAGCTTCTTGCTTGCTAACTATGAAAAAATAGCAAAAGACTTCGATAAAAATAAGGATAAACCGCCCTTTAATTTACTTCTCAAGCATTGGAAAAAATATATTGCCTATATGGGACGAGATATGGGTTTTTTTGCGGGATGTGAGGCCAGAAAAGAATTTGATAGAGTTCTTAGTGAAAGCATGCCAAATGGAGGAAGGCGGCCATTCAAGGATATAACATTTGAACAGCATTATGATAAATTTGGAAAGAAGTTACTTATAACTGGGACAAATCTTTCAATTGGACAAACGGTGTTATTTTCCCATGAAGAAACGCCAACTTTTCCTGTTGCTGATGCTGTCCGTATTTCTATGAGCCTACCATTTCTTTTTAAGCCGTATGTAATAGAAAATAAAAAATCTGATTGCCCACCATCTGGTATATATGTGGATGGTGGGCTATGGAATAATCTTCCATTTCGTGAGTTTGAGGGTGAATCTAGCGGTAAATCTTTTTCAGCTATGATATCTACAATGGCCGGTCTGCCAGTGAAACCAAAGACTCTTGGTCTTCGCTTAGGACTTGATCCTGTTGAACAGATTAATAATTTTGGAGATTTTCTTACGCGTCTAGGAAGTTTTGGTCTTTTTGGGAGTGGCGAAACACAAATATTGTCAAAGTATATCGAGCAGATGATTATTTCTACTTTGTTAAATCAACATCGCCCTATCATGTTGAAAAAACCAATTGATTTTTAAACGCATAATCAATCGATGCTTGCCTCCTCCTGTGTC